>JBGTFX010000468.1:0-7315 GCA_041747055.1 Balneolaceae bacterium | reverse complement strand
GACTGCTTACCCGCTTGTGCTCTTTGACGAAGCAGGAGTCCCCGACTCCCTTTGGAAGAGGTTTATAATCGACATTATAATCGAACTGAGGTTGAAACCTTCTTCATTAGAGTAAGGAACAGAGGATGTAAAAAACGGCGGACTTAAAGTATACTTTAACATAGATTATATAAATTATCATTTAGATTGAATTATCTCCGTTGGGCAGGTGTATATATTTCTAGTCAAAAGATCTCATTTTTCAATATCCACTGATTCACCTATTTTAATTCAATTAACAACTTTTCAATCCCTAAAGAACAAGAAGATGAGCAACTCCATTAATCGTAGAGAAATGTTAAAGCAGTTGGCTGCAGGGTCTTTGGGAATAGGATCACTTTTGTCCTTACCATCGTACGGAAAAGTTAAGAATACAGACCCTCTTGAGTTGAAGGGTAATATCAATCACTCCGTTTGCCGATGGACATACGGCTCGCTTTCGCTTGAAGAACTTTGCGTAGTGGTTAAAGAGATCGGATTTTTAGCAATAGATTTAGTTGGGCCGGGAGAGTGGAATATCCTAAAAAAGCACGGCATAGATTCTTCAATGTGCAATGGCGCTGAGATTAGCCTGGAGGAGGGATTTGCTCATAAAACCTATCACAGCAAGTTAGTGGATAGATATCTTGACCATATTGATCTGGTTGCCGATGCCGGGTATAAGAACCTGATCTGTTTTAGCGGTAACAGAGGCGGTTTGGATGATGAGGACGGGCTTAATAACTCGGTTGAGGGTTTAAAACAAATTATAGGCAAAGCGGAAGAGAGGGGTGTCGTTATTCAAATGGAACTGTTTAACAGCAAAATTGATCACCCTGACTATTTTTGTGATAATACCCCTTGGGGAATTGAACTTTGTAAACGAGTGGATTCACCCAATTTTAAACTGTTATATGATATCTACCATATGCAGATTAGCGAGGGTGATATTATCCGTACCATCACAGAAAACCATCAATATTTTGGTCATTACCACACAGCGGGCGTACCCGGAAGAAATGAGATAGATGATTCTCAGGAACTCTACTACCCGGCCATAATGAAAGCTATTTACGATACCGGTTTTGATGGATATGTTGCTCAAGAATTTATCGCTACTAAGAGTTCACAGGGAGAAAATATTGCAGAGCTTCGTAAGGCAGTAGAAATTTGTGATGTATAAATCTTTCAATACTAGAAACTAACTACTGATCTAATCGTTACATATAAGCAGGAATAGATAAATCATTAGGTTATCCGTAATCCTGCGCAATTATAACAGTATTTCAATGAATCCGAAGCGGACTTAAATTTAAAATATAAGGAGAGAGAATGACATCACGATATCTGCGAATGGGGCAAATGAAGAAAAAAGAGAGTTCTAAAAAACGAACTGCAAAGCATTATATATTGCTAACCGTAGCTGTTTTAGTAGGTTTTGCTTTCTTTTTTCTGATTACAATTTTATCACTGCGCTGGATTAATCCCCCTTTTACTGCATTTACACTACAGGAAGATTGGACCGAACTTGAAGTGGATCGTTATAACCTAAGAGATTTTTGGGTGGATTATGAACAAATACCCGATCATTTGAAATGGGCAGTCATTGTTTCGGAGGATAATCAGTTTTATGAGCATTGGGGAATCGATCGCGATGCTATTGAAAAAGCCATTGAAGAGAGGGAAAGAGGCGAAAGCAGGAGGGGGGCAAGTACAATTACACAACAGGTTGCAAAAAATCTGTTTTTACCTCCTGCACAAACCTATTTGAGAAAAGGTATTGAGGCAGTAATAGCAGTGACAATTGAACTATTTTGGTCCAAAGATCGAATTATTGAGATGTATTTAAACACGGCAGAATTTGGTCCCGGACTGTTTGGCATTGGAAAAGCATCAAACGAACTGCTGGGAAAATCTGCATCGGAAATTGAGCCGGAATCCTCTGCATTATTCGCAGCAGTACTGCCAAGTCCAAAACGGATTCAAATAAATCCTCCTTCTCCATTTGCTGAGGAGAGAAGCCAATGGGTATTGAGGCAAATGACTCATTATTCAGGAATTTCTTTTCTATCTAAAAATGATACTGAAACAATGACGGAACTTGCAGAAGATCCTGATCCATTTACTCCGGAGATAGAATTTGAATTGAAGAGAGACACTATCAGAGCTGTATCAGTAAGGGGATTAGAAGATTCTTTAATCTTTAGAAGAGGATTTGAGCGGCAATTAAGGCCAGTGGAGCAGGATACCATAAATTAATATTTTGTATGTATTTGCAATTCTTCTAATATTTAACTGCTTTTTCTTAATAAAAACCAACTCTTATGAAGTTCTACCTACTTTTATTCATTTGTTTTTTTACTGCTTTGTGTGAACAAAGCCAGTCTCAAGGCACTGCAGCGGAACCGCAAATTGTATTTACCGGAGTAAATCTGGTCACAATGGCAGATGAGAATATCCTATCTAATATGGATGTGCACATAACAGGTGATAGAATTGATAAAATAAGCAGGGCAGGAGAGTCGGAAATCGCGGCCGGTGCACAGGTTATTGATGGTAATGGCAAATATTTGATGCCCGGCCTTGCAGAAATGCATGGCCATGTTCCGCCGGTCGGTTCGCCTAATCTCCCCGATCGCTATGTGGAGGATGTTCTATTTCTTTACCTGGCGGGTGGCGTTACAACTGTTCGAGGCATGCTTGGCCATCAAAATCAGCTATCGCTAAAAGAGGGTGTAAAAAACGGAGAATTATTGGGGCCAAATCTCTATTTGGCAGGCCCCAGTTTTAGCGGTGGTTCTATCAATTCTGTTGATGAAGTCGCTGATAGAGTAAGAAGTCAGGTTGAGGAAGGATGGGATTTGCTAAAAGTTCACCCCGGATTAACGCTGGAGGAATTTGAAGCTATGGCAGAGGTTGCTAATGAAGTCGGTATCGCGTTTGCGGGACATATCCCGGAGGATGTTGGGTTGGTAAATGCTATAAATTTAGGCCAGGAAACAATCGATCACCTCGATGGATACATTGCGTATATGAATGCATTAGAGACGCCTGTGGCTGAAGAAGAGCTTCGCAAGGCAGTTACACTAACAGTAGAGAACAACGTCTGGGTAGTTCCAACTCAGGCACTGTGGGAAACGCTGATTGGGGCGGCCGATCACGAAAAACTAAAGAATTATGATGAGCTGAAGTATATGCCACCTCAGGTTGTGGAAGGGTGGCTGAACTTTCTGGAAGCAGGGCTAAGAAATACTCCTTTTTATAGTGGTGAGTCCGCAAGAATTCATACCGAAAATCGTCAGAGATTATTAAAAGCTTTACAGGACGGTGGTGCAAAAATTTTATTGGGAACAGATGCCCCTCAACTTTTTAGTGTTCCCGGCATTTCTATGAAACATGAACTGAAGATAATGCAGGAAGCAGGTTTAACTCCTTATGAGATTATCAAATCAGGTACTTTTAATGTGGGAGAGTATTTTGCTGATAAAGATCAATTTGGCACAATCACGGAAGGGAGCAGGGCAGATTTGGTGTTGCTGCCCGGTAATCCGCTATCGGATCTTGCCGTAATAGAAAACCATGATGGAGTGCTCATTCGCGGGCATTGGCTGTCGAGGGAAGAGATCGATCAGAAATTAAATGAAATTGAACAGGCTTACAGAGAATAATTTAATTTGTCCATCGAATTCCTATAAGAAGACCAAACTGATCTCCTACTAAAGATCCATTATCAAAAGCAGCTTCTGTTATCAACGTATACTGTTGATTGCGATAGCTAAAAGGGGATTCCACACCGGTTGAAAATGACCATTGGTTTCGAGGAGTTTCAAATGGACGTATCCACGTTCCTGAATTTCTGCTGAAGGTTCCGCGAGTAGTGAAATTCATATTCCAAATAGCTGTCGTTAAACCCACGTGATGTGCAACAATTCGATTATTTGAAACACCCTGATTATCCAACCTCGGTGTAAACAAAGCATTTCCTATGGTTCGGCCTTCGTAAACCCATCCGGTTAAGTAAATAGTGTGATTGTAGTAGTTTTCATTGCCACGGAAATCATCCCTGCTATCCGGTCCTGTATTATCTCTAATATTGCCATCCTGCCATTTTGTGTACAAAAACTCATAGACAATTTCTTTAACCGGTAAACCAAAATTCTCATCAAATGTTATTGATAAACCTGTTAAAGCATCCTGGGGAGATTTAAATTTCAAATTGTCTTTTGTTTCCAAAGGGAATTGCCGGTAAGCTTTTATGTTTACATCATCCAGTTCCAGAAAAAATCCAAAATCCCATGCCCCAAGATGATCGCCCAGCATAAAATCCTGTTCACCGGGAGGAGCGGTATCATCACCACCAGTAGCAAAAAAAACTCTCCAATAATCTTTACGGCTCGATGGCAGGTCACCAAATCTTGGATTGTTATTTCCACCCCAAACTACATAATGAGCTAATCCACCATATAAATTGAGCGGAAATTTACCCCCAAAACGAGCATGCCCCACTTTTTCGTGATAGAGCACATCGTCAGTCACCCGATTACTTCCCAGCCATCCGTGAGATATATTTGCTTTAATTTGAATAAATTGATTAGTGAAGGGGATAGGTGTCCAATCTTTTAATCCAAGGCGAACTTGGGGTATGGCAGTAGAATTACCGCTTACGCCGAGTGACCCCATGCCTAGCCGTTCATTATGAATGGGTGAATAGTTATGGAAACGACCGGCAGAAAGCTCAATGCCAAACGCCTGTAATTTTAAAAAGCCCTGGTTAAACCAAATGGATGACTCCACTCCGGGGCGAGCAACGAGATCTGCTCCGTATAAGATCCGGATATTTTGGTTGATATTTTCACTTCCATAAGCCTGAAATCTGCTCAGAAGCTGACTTCCATCGGACGAATACATGCCGTTTCGGTTTGATTGAAACCAGAACGGAGTTTGATCACCTGAACTTAATACACCAACTAAGTCCACAGTTGTTTTAATCTGAGCTGATGCATGTTGACTTAATGATGCTAATAATCCAATTAGAAGCAATATGGAAGTGTATTTTTTGATGAATATCCTCTTTGTAATTGATTTACAGGTTGAGCATTTGGTTGATTATTTCTCCCGGGCATGAAGAACTACAAATCTATAAAAACAGAAATTGACATGAAACAGCTTTTTAGGCTGATTCTGTTTGCCAGGGAAGTTTTGCCAGGTCTACATTACCTCCGGTAATAATAATTCCGATTTTTTTCCCTTTCACATCCAGTTTTCCATCAAAAACAGCTGAAACCGGGACGGCGCAGGACGTTTCTATAATCATGTTCATACGTTCCCAAATCCACCGCATATCCCTAATAATAGAAGATTCAGGCACGGTTACAATTTCATCAACATTCTGTTTGATGATGGAGAAAGTGCGTTCACTCAGTGAGGTGCGCAATCCGTCAGCTACCGTGTCGGTTCCATTGAGTGGAATTCGTTCTCCGGATTTAAAGGAGCGATAGGCATCATCTGCAAGTTCGGGCTCTGCCCCAACAACCTGAATTTCCGGATTGATATGTTTCGCAGCAATAGACGTACCGCTGAGAAGTCCACCTCCGCCCACAGGAGTTATGATCATGTCCAAGTCAGGAACTTTAGACAACAATTCAACAATCGCCGTACCCTGTCCGGCAATAACATCAACATTATCGTACGGATGAATGAAAATAGCACCGGTATCATTTACAACTTGCTTGAGGGTACTTTCTCTTGCTTCCTGAGTGGGATCGCAAAGAATTACTTTAGCTCCATATCCTTTTACCGCAGCAATTTTTACGGGTGGGGCGTTGCGGGGCATAACTACAAATGCCGGAATACCTCGTAATTTAGCGGATAAGGCGAGAGCTTGCGCATGATTTCCTGATGAGTGAGTGGCAACACCATTAGAGGCATCATTATCAGACAAAGAGAAAATTGCGTTACAGGCACCTCGAAATTTAAAAGCACCTACTTTCTGAAAATTCTCACATTTAAAATAGAGTTCAGCCTCAGATTTTATGTTTGATGCTTCCGATGTGAGCACGGGAGTTTTGTTCACATAAGAACTAATTCGTTCTGCCGCTTCAGCTATGTTGGTGTAGTTCGGAATTTCCAAAAAGGTATTGGTTTTATGAAGTAGAAAAATTCTATTTATAACAAATTAAATAGATGCGATATAGAGAATTAAAGTATACTACTTAAAATAATTATAACGTTGCTATGTTTATAAAAAAAAGCAGCTTCGATTGAAGCTGCTTTTAAAATAAAATGAAAATGATTAGTAAAAAATCATTTCTTTATTCAGTGGTTTCTTCTTCTTCCTCCTCTTCAGCTTCCCCGGGTGATAATACCTGGTTAATCAAATGAATAACTCCATTCTCGGCAGGTATATCAGGAACTACAACCTGTGCTGTTTCATTGATAAACACTTCGTTGTTTTCATCAACAGTTATAAAAAGAGATTGTCCTTCCAATAACGTTTCCACAGTTTGTTCCGAATCCAGATCAGTGACAAGAAATTCACCTTCAATTACATGATACCGTAACACTTCAGACAATTCTTCATCTGATAAGCCATCTAAATCAACTTCCGCAAATGCCTCATCACTTGGTGCAAAAGCTGTAAAAGGACCAAGAAATTGAAGTGTGGTTGTTAAACCTGCTCTTTCAATTGCGGCCACAAGTACGTCGTTTCCATCAGCATCCCTTGCGATATCAACAATATTAAGCAAACCAACTTCTATTCTAACTTCAGAGGGTAATAAAACTTCATCAATGGCGTGAATAACTCCGTTTGACGCAATAAGATCACTTGAAACTACAGTTGCTCTATTGTTTACGGTTAGCTCACCACCATCTGTATTTTGAAGCAGAAGAAGTTCACCTTGCGCTGACTCTGCGTCTTGCTGCTCGGGAATTTCAGCGGACGTTACGCTTCCCTCGATCAAATGATATTGTAATAGCTCTATTTGCTGTTCTTCAGTAAGTTGATCAAGTGATACACCTTCCGGTAGATTATTAAATGCATCATCTGTAGGAGCTAATAACGTAAACTCATTATCGGTCAACGTTTGAGTAAGCCCAAGATCCTCAACTAAATTGAGTAAAATGGTGAAATTATCTTCTTCACCGGCCCGTTCAACTAAGTTTAGATCATCATCAACCGGTGGATCCACGGTACCATTATCGTCTCCACATGATGTGACTATAAATAGTGCTAATGCAAATATGATAAATTGGGTAAATAGTCTATTTAACATAATTTTCTCTTCTAGATTAATAT
>JBGTFX010000467.1:0-10992 GCA_041747055.1 Balneolaceae bacterium | reverse complement strand
AGATTAAGATCGTGAGTACGATCGTACTTTGGTGGAAATGAGCGAGGACCTGATTGAGGATTTGACAAATCAACATTAAAACCGGGAAATGATCTTCGGGTGATTCCAAACGTGTACCCAACAAATCCGCCAAGTCGACCGGTCTGCTTTTCGAAAAAGAGTTCAACTCCATAGGCAAAGCCTTCTCCAAAACGAAACAGCTCTTCATAGGCAAGGCCGGAGGCATCGCTGATGAATGGATCCAGCTCAAACAGATCCCTCATAGTTCTATAGTAGATTTCAACATCGAACCCGTACCCCTCGAAAGGGATTGTTTTTGCACCGACTACAAACTGATCGCCATAAGCGGGCGGAACACCATCGTCGGTTGTGAGCCAGAGATCAAAACCGGAAAATGCTTCATTGGAAATGAGTGTTAAAAACTGGTGATATCGGCCATATGCTGCTTGCAGACGCAGGCGTGAAGAATTTCTATACTCTACAGAAAGTCGTGGATCTAACCGAATGTAGTCACCCTCCGAAAAGGTGTTTAAACGTAAGCCGCCCTCCAAAATCCAATTGTCTGTTGGTTTCCATCTATCCTGAATATAGAAGTAGGAGTATTGGGTTTGAATCCTATTATTAAATGTTTCCCTGTTATCGAATTTATCTAAAAATCGTAACGTTAAATTACCTGACCAAAACCCGGCTGATAGATCATGATTATCAGTCAGCGTATATTCAAAATCACCTTTTACGGAAAAATCATAAATCTCATTGTTTCGCTCGAAAGAAGTACCCGCTATTTCGAACTCCGGATTATTGAAGTAGCGTGATCCGGTAACTGTAAAGGAAGCAAAAAGTTGATCGGAAAATATTTTTCGCCACTGGCCACTGATAGTTTGATTTCCATAGTTGAGGCCAATGGTTGCATCTTCCTGAAATGGAAAAAGCACATTATCATTGCCGGTGTAAAATGCGAGGGATAGCCGGTTGTTTTGATTAGGATCGAAATTAATTTTCCCGTTTACATCGTAAAAATAGAATTTATCTGGAATATTATCAGTACTGGTTCGGAGTGCTGCTAGAAGGGGTTCAAGGGTTGAACGCCGCACCGCAAGCATATAAGACCCATTTTTAATAGGCCCCTCGATGGAAGCACGTGAGGCTAATAGACCAAGACTTACCGATCCCTGAAATTCATTTCGATTACCATCTTTGTTGAATACGGTTAAAACCGATCCGAGTCTGCCGCCATATTCGGCCGGATAGCCACCCTTATAAAGATGTACATCTTTAACGGCATCGGGGTTGAATGTGGAAAAAAATCCAAAAAAATGGGAGGGGTTGTAAACTGTTGTTTGATCAAGGAGGATTAGAGTTTGATCGGGTCCACCTCCACGTACGTACAGACCACTTGAAAAGTCAGATGCTGCGGCAACACCCGGTAACAATTGTATGGACCTAAATACATCAGGTTCAATAACTGAGGGCAGATCCTTAATCAGTTGTGTAGAAATCTGTGTTCGTCCAATATTTCGCTGTTCTTCGCGTTCACTCTCGGATTCAACAATCACTTCTTGCAGTTCCAAACCCTCGGGTAACATTTCAATATTTATGCGTGATGTTTCTCCTGCTGATAGTTCAACTTCTTGTTCAAACTGACGGTAGCCAATGTATGATGCTACAAGGGTGTAATTACCGGGTGGAAGATTTGTAATTGAATAGTAGCCACTAGTGTTTGAGGATGTGCCACGATTGAATTCAAGAATGGCCACATTTGCAGAGATCAGAGTTTCACCTGTTCGGGAATCCGTAATATATCCATTGACAGAAGCACGGGTTTGGGCAATTCCAACTTGTAACAAACTTGATAAAATAATCAGGATAAATAGTAGCGTTATTCTCTTCAAACGTAATTAATTATAGTCTTTATGATAGCAGTTAAAATTACGAACTATAATTTAGAATGTTGCATTCAATACAGTTGTAAATATTTCTGATAAGTGATGAGAATTTCTATTAATTGCTTTTTTTAGGTTACAAAAGGCTATACGATTTGTGCGTATAAACCGTTACCTTATATCAGACTAAATAGTTCATTGACTTAATGGGGGTGTAACGGATTCGACGGGCTGCGTACAATTGCAGGCTGCATGCCGAGAGTGACCGATGGTTCTCGTAAATCAACCATCATGGATAAAAAGTAGTTGACAACAATTACTCATACCGACTAGCTGCTTAAAGCAAGCTGTCCGTTCTCACAGGTGATCGTCTATTGTCCCTGTTTTGAGCGCCGACTTAAATAGACTTTTCCCAAGTTCATGTCTGCTGGATGGAAGGAGAACTTAATGCAGAATAGGATGGAGTTGCTTTGCTATTGAGCATCGCTTCATCCGAAACTTAATCAATAGCTAAGCATGTAGATGTTTGACGATTTACCTTCTCGGACGCGGGTTCAACTCCCGCCACCTCCACTTAATTTATAACCCCGCGAGAATCATTTCTTGTCGGGGTTTTTTTATTGGCTTTATTCTTGAATTGATGATGAGTCTGTCTTTGCGGAGGCATGCTCCGCTGTTCAACTCCCGCCACCACCACATAATTCAAAGCCCCGCAAGGTTCTTATCTTGACGGGGTTTTTTATTTGGGTAGATTTTGATGAAGGAGCTTTATCTTAATAAGATTTATTATTAGATCTGAGCGTTGATGTTGCGAAGCAGTGCTTCGCGGTTCAACTCCCGGCACCTCCACATAGTAATCAACCCCAGGATTTATGCCTTGTCGGGGTTTTTGGCTAAACAATTGGATCTAAACTTTGATATACCGAATAAAAAAAGGGAAACAGGTGCTCAAGGCCTGTTTCCCATAGTACTCTCTTGTAATTACTAACTCTCTGTTCTTGTGCTATTGTCCAATGATATTATAGCAACATAATTCCTATCACCCATTATATGTTCACTGGAAAGCATTACAGAATTCACGGGTGTCAAATTGTAATTCTATGCTCGGTTAAAATTTGTCAACATATAAAAAGGAAACAGGTGCTCAAGGCCTGTTTCCCATATTTTTAACTAACTCTCTCTTATTCTCTATTGAAATAAATCAAAAACAGGTTGCTCAACACCTACTTCCAATCACATACACTCTTTAAGAGTGCATTCTATATCAAAAAATCATGAATGAAAACGAGATGTATTACACAACCATTTTTAATCATACAACATTAATAGATTAAGAAAAGAGATCATAAGGGAAAAGAGCATATGATTGATCCCGTTGAAGTAAAAGAATCTTCCGAAAAGGGAAATCAAATCGACACCTAAGAAACTTGATTTAAAGACAAAAAATATATGTTGAGAGTCCTGTTTAAAAGCGTTTTTGTTATTTTGTTTCTGTTTTCGGGTTGTCAGGCCGGTCAAGTTACTACCCTTGGTGATTCACCTGAAGGGGGTACAACAGCGCCTGCAAACATGGCTGTTCAGGTTATACCGAGTGTAACGGATTCTGAAGTAGAACAATATGCAATGGCTGTTGTACTTGGTGAAGAAGAGGGGGTGGATCCTGAAAATATTGATGGGATGGAGCCATTTCTTGATGAAGTGGATTTAAGCAGAGATAGATATATTCAAATAAAAAGAGGAGTTCAATTGGATGCTACTATTGCCTCTGCAATAGAGGAAAAAATAATAGAAATAAAAAATAAACGGGCGGAGTAGTATTGTTTCACGCATTAATTTTTAAAATACTCGTTCCTTACTATCTGTTCCGCTTGTTCCTCCATACCTAAATCCAGGTATATATAGTAAAGCGCCTCCCAGTAAGATGACTCATCAGGGTTTTGGGTGAGCGCTCTTTCATAGTGCTCTCTTGCTTTGTCCAAATTATCAGCTATTGTGGAGTCAAATTGTTGGGCTTCTTCCTGATCCGGTGTTAACGTTCGCATTTGATATAAGATAGAAGCTTTATTGTGGTATAAAGATCCAATTATTCCATAAATTTCAAGGCTGCCTAAATTCAATTCAGCGAGTTTTTCCATATCCGAGACTGCTTGATTTGCAAGTCCATTGCCTTCATTTTTAAGTACATCAACTTCCTGCAATAATTTAGTAATCTGATCTTCTATTTTTCTTTCTTCAGATGGTTGTGGTTCAGACACAAGTTCTTCTCTGAGTGCCCACACTTCTTCATATAATCTTAAGGATTCTTCAAGCATATTTAGTGCGATATATTGAAGCTGAGCACCCCGTACAAAATAATAAGAAGGATTCTCCGGAAATTCCTGAATTAGTATATTCAAATATCTGACAGCTTCTTCAATTTCCCCTTGATTTAAAAAAAGGTCAACTATGGTTTCATATAAAGCATATTCCTCTGGATAAGCTTCTATCGCTTCTTTGTTGAGTTCAATTCCATCACTTAACTGTTGTTGGGAATGATATAACTCAACTAAAAAAATATAGTGATCTACTTCGGGTACTTCCATTCGGTCAATTGCACTCTCCATTGCAGAAATAGCTTGGGGAATATCATTTAACCTATGGTTTACAAAAGCCAACGATAAATAGGAGACGGCGCTGTCTGGCTGAATGTGTATAGCGTTTTGCAGGTGATATCTTGACTTTTCGATTTGATGGCTATCACCATTTTCTTCTGCCATTTCATTAAATAATTCTGCTCCTTCATTATGTTCAACAGCCCAAAAATGATTTAAAATTATTTCTGCTTGAGTAGAAATATCATTTTGATTATTACCGACATACTGATCAACAATCTCTATTGCGGCAAGAAGCCTGCCATATTGGGGCATTCGCATTCTTGGGTCATCATAGGCTTGGGCAGCATTGCCATATTTTTGACCCCTTAATAGAAGGAGTTCAGCTTCCGTATCATCAGATAATTGAACAGAAGGGTAGTGGCTTTTGTAATAAGATATATCGGGAATTTCAGAATCAAGAAATCGTAATAATATACCGTCCGTACCAACTATCCAGCCGTTCCCGGGATCAGCAAAAGTAATATCATTTAAATCTTTTTCTGTTCCTGATTCAATAACTTCCCAACTTGCTCCACCGTTGCTTGTATGTAATAGTGTACCTCCTGTACCAACTACAAATCCTTTTTCATTTTCCGAAAATATTATCGATCGAAACTCCCCGTCACTAATGAATTTAATTTCTTCCCACTGATTTCCACCGTCTTCTGTTTTAAAGAACTTTCCACCACTTTGATCGTTCCCAACAACCCAGCCATTTTCTTCATCTATGAAAAATAGATCCTCAGCAGTAAAGAAATCTGATTCCGTGAGAAATTGTATTTCCTCCCAATTACCTTGACCATCAGCAAACGTAATTTGATTCCCGAAAATAGCATAGAAGGTTTCATGGTTATGGGTATAAATGGAGTTAACCGTTCCATCAGCAGATACAGATGTCTGCCTCTGCCAGGTGAGCCCACTGTTATCTGTATAATAAATATGGCCTCCGGGGCCTCCTACAGCCCAACCTCGTTTCCAGTCGGCAAATAAAATATCTTTGATATCCTGATCACTGACGGAACTAGGCCTTCTCTCTACCCATTGCTCTCCGCCATTTTCGGTAAAAAGAACAAGGTTGTTATTACCTGCTATCCAACCCGTAAATTCATCAAAAAAGTAAACGCTATTCAGATGTTCTGATGTCCTGCTGTTTTGATTGGTCCACGTGTCTCCGCCATCAGAAGTATGTATAATAGCTCCATTATTTCCCACTGCCCAACCCATGTTTCGATCGGTAAAATAGACGCTATTGAAAGTAGAGTCGCTAACGGCGGTTATCTGAGACCACTCTTGCCCAAAAACTTGAGAAGAGGAAATAATTAAATATGCCAAAAAAATGAATGCATACTTAACGAGTAGATAAGATCGATTGATTAACATCTTCATAATAGTAATGATGAAGTGTAAAAGATAATTTTAAACGTACTTCTTTCGTAGTTCTAGTCCCTTTTGAACATATCAAGTATAAATTATTTCAATAAATGTAACTGAATAAATCTGCTAATAGTAAATGAATTTTATATTTCGGTATATACTTAAACCTTTTTGATTACTAAGCTTTAATATAATTATAACAGCGACAGAGAAGTTATATCTTAGGTTTAATTCATTACAATTCATACTTGTTTAGTCAACTCAATTCATAGATTTAATTTTTTCCTGAGTAACTATTGAATATTTTAGCCCGTGAATAAACATCATCCAAGAACCTCATTTGAATAATGAACACTTTAGGCAATAGGTGGTATGTTAAATATACCATCATACTTATCGGGGCTATTTTAACAGTTTATGCAATGATAGAGGCTAAATCTATTTTGCAACCTTTGCTTTTCGCGTTCTTTTTTTCTGTTTTACTCTCTCCGATTTGTGGTCGATTAGAGGCATATAAAGTTCCAAGATTGTTAGCAGCTTTTATAGCGATTTCCATCGGGGTATTAATGTTCATTGGCATCGGCTTTTTTCTGTACACCCAAATAACGGCCTTTACGGGTGATATTGATATATTCAGACAACGATTCGAAGAAATTCTTGTAGCCATACAGTCTTTTCTTTCTGTGCGTTTTGGGATTGATGGCTTCATTGATTTTGATCAAATTCGTACATCTGTTTTAACATTTTTTAGTGAGAATACTGATACACTTCTCAGAAGAGTAGCCGATGCAGCTTCGTTATTCACTTCGATTTTTCTTGTACCGGTTTTCATGTATTTAATTCTGATTTTTCGCGACTTTCTAAAAGAATTTGTTCTCAGAGTGTTTGGGCAAAAAAGTAAAAAGGAGTATAAAAAAGTAGAAAACATCATCAATAAAGTGAAGGTGGTAGTACAGGGTTATATCACCGGAATCCTGATTGTAATTTTTATTCTGGCTGTACTTAATTCAGTAATGCTTCTGATAATAGGAGTGGAGCATGCACTGTTTTTTGGCGTATTTGCAGCTATGCTAAATGTAATTCCATTTATCGGTCCTATGATCGGCTCTATTCTTCCGGTATTGTATGCCCTTTTTACGATGGATTCCTTGTTCTATCCGCTTATCATACTCCTTGGATTTTATATTATTCAGCTTTTCGAAAGTAATTTGTTCACGCCCGTTATAGTGGGCAGCAAAGTAAGCATGAATGCCTTGGCTGCCCTTCTATTACTGTTTATTGGTGCTCAAATATGGGGTCTTGTAGGCATGATTTTGATCATTCCATTGGGCGCTATGATGAAGGTGGTATTTGATGAGGTAGATTCCCTGAAACCTTACGGATTTGTGATGGGAAAAGTATCGAAAGAGCCTTCAAGAGAGGGGAAACTGGCGAAAAAAATTAGCGGGTTTTCAGATAAAATAAGCAGGGATGAGGATGAACCTGAAAGTATTCAATCAGGAATGTAAACCTACAGTTTAATTAATTATTCATTCCGGGAATCTGACCCCTAATTTCACCTTGCCGAAAGCGGTTACTGGTAATACTTACATAAAGCATTCCCTGAGCCAGTGCTGTTTTTATTCCTTCACGTAACTCAAAAGTATTTTTTTCAGGGTCAATTGTACCGCTTTTGAAATCTTCATTTACATCGACCGTAAGCCTGATCAACTGATTTCCTTGCCGGCCTTCCCGTCCGTGATATATAGCTGTACCTGTATAGTTTCCCCTTAAGTCAGAAAATGAACCCTCTACACGAAGTGAATCACCATCTAATGTTACATCAATGATTCCCGTTGCCGGCGTCCTAACTTCCGGTACCTGATCCATTCCTGAAAGAAATATCTGAACGGTCTGTTGACCCATTGCAGAAAAGACTGTGAATAGTGAAAAAATGAATAAGAAGAGAATAGATCGTTTCATTGTAAATCAGTTTTAATTTATATAACAGTATAATATACATTTCTTGTTTAATCATTTACAAAATAGCTAACGTCTAACTGTTCAAATTCATCTGTTAGTTGACTTTAGGAACAAAATTTATACCTCTTTTTTTGTGAAAAGGTCGGAGTTATGTATACTCATATGATTTCATTTCATTTAAACCTAAACACCTATTACTATGAATGATCAAAACATGCAGAAATATCATGATGTTGCACTACTATTGCTTCGAATTGGAGTTGGACTTATTTTTATTGTAGCCGGTTGGGGGAAACTAACAGGTATTGAAGGGGTTCAAGGCTTTTTCGGAAATCTTGGAATTCCATTGCCCGGAATAATGGCATGGATCGTTGCCATTGTTGAATTTTTTGGTGGGTTGATGGTTCTTTTTGGGGCCTATATCAGAATTCCTGCAATTTTGTTGGCAATCATAATGGTAGTGGCACTTTTAACAACAAAACTTGGTGGCGAATTTAGTGCCGCACGAGTAGACTTGTTACTTCTATTGATGTCTGGCTCGTTAGTTATTTTAGGTAGCGGAAAGTACTCGATTGATGCAATGCTCAATAAGAAGTAGATAAAATAAAAGCCATTCTGAGATAGTCAGAATGGCTTAAATTCATTTGATAGTATTTTAGTTTTTCACCCGTTCATTAATTTTAGCCACGCTTTTCTCCAGTTTTTTAACAAGACGTTCAGCATCTTTTTCATGACCCATCTCTTTTAATTTGAAAAGAATCATGGAAAGTGCAAAAAACGTTTGGGGCCACAGGCCAATAAATATTCCTGATCTTTCAGCATGAGCATTTTCTTCTGCATCATCTCCTTTCTCAGTGTACCATGTGGCAACGCTGGCTGCAATAGATGTAAATCCAAGTCCGGCGGTTAAATAGCCTAATTTTTCTAACATAATATCTCTTTGTTTTGTTTGGGGTTAAGTGTATTTCTTACCCATTTAACAAAGAGCAGCTACTGAGAGTTCTGTCGGGTTTGATACTATCTCTGTTTTAATACCACATCATATAAATCCTTACGCCGATCCTTCAGGGTTCTAACACTTCCTTTAAGGTGAAGCTCCTTAAGAAGGTCAAGATCCACATCAACCAATAGCATCATTTCTGTATTAGGAGTCGCTTCAGCCTTTATTCCGTTTGTTGGAAAAGCAAAATCACATGGAGTAAATACAACCGATTGGCCGTACTGAATATCCATATTATGAACCCGGGGGAGGTTCCCAACGCTTCCCGCTACGGCTACATAGCACTCATTTTCAATGGCACGTGCCATAGCACAATTTCTAACCCGTGAATAGCCGTTCTGCGTATCAGTCATAAAAGGAACGAACAAAATATCCATATTTTGATTGGCCAGCAGACGGCTCAACTCCGGGAATTCTACATCATAACAAATAAGAATACCCACTTTTCCGGCATCGGTATCAAAAACCTGAATTCGATCTCCACCGCTCATTCCCCAAACTTTTACCTCATCGGGGGTCACATGAATTTTCTCATATTTCTCAATTTCACCGTTTCTTTTACAAAGATGTCCTACATTGTAGAGACTTTCATCGCGAACTTCCGGCATACTTCCGGTAATAATGTTGATGTTGTAGGAAATAGCAAAATCGGCAAAAACATCACGCATCCGGTCAGTATAGGTTGCAAGCTGACGAATGGCATCGGCCTCGGAAAGATGATTGAACTCTGCCATTAACGGAGCATTTATATATTCGGGAAACAGAATGAAATCCGCTTCATATCCTGAAACTGAATCAACAAAATATTCGATCTGTTATGTTAAGTCTTCGAATGTTTTATAGGGGCGCATTTGCCATTGAACCAATCCCATACGAACTACAGACTTTTCGGTACGAATATTGGATGATGGTTTTTGATAATAAATATTAACCCATTCAAGAAGTGCAGCATGTTCATGGGATGCCTGATCTTCCGGTAAGTAATTTTTTGCCAATCGCTTAATATGAAAGTCATTAGACAGCTGAAAATTTAAGACCGGGTCATAGATCTCCTTGTTTTTAACTTTCTTTATGTACTGCTTAGGAGACATCTCTTCATGATATTTATGATAGTTTGGAAGTCGCCCGCCAAATAGGATGCTCTTTAAATTCATCTCTTCACATAATTCTTTTCTGTAATCATACAATCTTCGCCCTAGCCGAAGTCCACGATAGTCGGGATGAACCATAAGATCTAATCCGTACAGTGTATCACCTTTTGGAGTGTGAGTATTAAAGGTGTCATTCCCTGTAATATCAATGTAAGTGTGAGTGTCTTCGAAATTCTTGTAATCAATGATGATTGACATGGCACAGGCAACAATTTCGCCGTCTATTTTTATGACTACTTGACCCTCAGTAAATGTGCTTGTCAGCTTCTCAACATGCTTTCTCTCCCAGGCAGCGTCAACCATATCGGGATAACATCGTAGCATTAGTTTTTTCAGCTCATTGTAGTCAGACAGCTTCAGGTATTCCAGGTCAATCTTTTCGATAGTCTTCATGAGGACAAAAATTAAGCAGTTGTGAGAAAGGATGAATATAATAAATCTTTAAGCCGGTATAATGATTATGAAAGATGGATATCAAAATACCAACCAAATTTAACGCATCAGAATTAACTTTATGATTAATAATTTGTAAACGGAATTTTAAAATTCATCAATGGCTTGTACTTTTTCAAGAGTGATTAATATTCAAAATTCAATTGAGGACTGTATGATTAAAAAACTTTCGATCTTATTTCTGCCGGGACTTTTATTTACAGCTTGCGCTATGCCTGAAGGCCCCGTTACACTTTCCGGTGAAGTACCTGAAGCTGAAGGTTGGGAAACCGAAGTTATTTTATCCGGCCTGGAACATCCGTGGTCATTGGTTTGGTTGCCCAATGAAGAAATACTGATAACCGAAAGACCGGGCAGATTACGGGTAGTGCGAGGGGGTAATCTGGATCCTCAACCTATTCAAGGATTGCCGGAAATTTTTGTCGGTGGACAAGGCGGGCTCCTCGATATTTCACTGCACCCGGATTTTGAGAATAACAATTTAATTTACCTGACCTATGCCACGGGAAATGAGGATGCTAATCGAACAACTGTTG
>JBGTFX010000466.1:0-14625 GCA_041747055.1 Balneolaceae bacterium | reverse complement strand
TACAATTAGAATGAGTATCTCACTCCTAACTGTGCTCTCCATCTTGAATCGGTGTTAGATAGACTAAACTGATCCAGGTTCGTAGGAACACGATTTGGATCGAAGCTATGTCTTGGAGTTAACTCGAAAGTTCCGTCGGCTAATTCTTCAACATCGTAACCCAAGAAAGTAATCTCTGTTACATTACCGAAGGATGCAAAACGCTGCACTCCCCATTCCCTACCAATAACATTACCAATCAGGTTACCCATGTTTAACACGTCAAGAGAAAGCTCTAGTGACTGACCGCCAAACGTTTGGACTTTCTGAGAAACTCTGAAATCAATTTGATTTATCCAAGGAGCTGTACCGGCACCTCGTTCTGCAATTGATCCGCGATTGTCGCGTAGTGCAGGGTTTGCTTCAATAAAAGCATTGTACTCTTCCCAGTTATTGCTAACTAAGTTGATTTCACTTTCATTGCGAGGGATGTAAATAAGGTCATTACCACCTTCAAAATCACCATTTGCACTATACCCAACAAAACCGGGAGTAAAGTGTGCATAATGAAAAGGATTACCTGAACGTCCTTCGTAAATCAAAGAAAGAACTGTTGTATTTCTCCCATACTGTAAAGCATATGATGCAGTAGCCAGAAATCTATGAGGTGTCACAAAAATAGATCTACCTAATTCAGCATTATTTGGATCTCCTTGTACTTCATTAAATCTCCAGTTAGAGATTGCCTGACTGGATGTTCCATCATTGATAGAACGCCCATCAGAATAAGTATAAGAAACATCTCCAAACCAACCGTTTCTGAATTCACGTCGTAGCTGAGTGGTAAAACTATACTGATAACCTTGATTAGTATTCGTAAGCAAAATTACATCTGTAAAGTTGTTACTTGGTCGTGTTCTTGTAACATTGATGCTTCCATTTGGATTAACGCTTACATCACCAAAGAAAGGACGCCCATCTGAAACTCTTACATTAGGATTTGCATCCTGTAAGTTCAAGTTTTGATAGTCAATATCATTGATGTTGTTACTGTAAATAAACTCAACAGTACCTATTAAGTCCCAAGGAAGTCGTTGCTCAACGGCAAGGTTACCACGGAAAATCTGATTGATTTTAAAATCAGGATCAGTGAGGTTTACCTCAGTTGTGGCAATCGGAGACAGTCCACTACCCGGTTGGTTTGGGTTTGGCTGATTGTTAGGGTCCGGACTAAAGTCGGGTACTTGGTCACCACGGAAAGTGCTAACGTTTACACGACCTACATCAACACCGGAGTTGCTGTATTGGTTTGACAACCAAACTCCAGGCTCACCACCTGAGAAGAGTCCTGCTCCACCGCGAACCTGTGTATTTCCGTTATTCCAGTTAAAACCGAACCGAGGATTAAACTGAAGAGAGGTTGAAGGCACAACGGAAGTATTGAATCCGGGGAAGTCCTGAGCAAAGGTCTGATTTTCCGGAGGATTATCGGTGAAGTGCGTAATATCACCACGTAACCCCAAGGTAAGTGTTAAATTATTGCTGGCAGCCCATTCATTTTGTACATACAGAGCATACGTATTGTATCCCCAATCGGCTGAAGGCCGCGTTCCAAACTGACTCGGATCGGTTGAAAAACTATGCTCGTAAGCAGTTGGAGCACCGGCTTGAAATCGGTCAATACCACTTTCTACGATATTACCATCACCGTCTCTAATGTTGCTAAAGGTATACGTTCCTAATGCATCCCGAATAAATACGTTTTCAAATTGATTAACATAGTTATTGGTACCAAACGTTAATGTATGATCTCCTACATAGTAATTTAAGTTGTAGGTTAATTCCACATAATCCTGGTCTAAAGAGTTTGCGTGACGGAATCTTTCGACACCAAAATCAACATTACCGTTAGAAGGTGTTTCCACACGCACACTTGGGAAAGGGGTATCACCAAAATCAGCTTCTTGTCGTAATCGCGTATAAGCAATTTTACCTTCGCCAACTAAATTATCTGCCCATGTACTACTTACTTGCACAGAGAAGTTGCTTTGATTACCTCGCTGGCGATACTGTCTGTTCGCGAGAGAAAATGAACCAAAGCCTCTTGAGATACCACGATCGTCAAAACCATTAATTAAGTTCTGCTGATATGTTAATCGATGATTATTTGAAATATTCCAGTCTAATTTTGTAAATATTTTCCAGTCATCAGTTTTTTGAGACATTCCTCCAAAACCACCCGGGTCGAATCCATACTGATTTTGTGAAATATCAATAATTTGTTGCAGCTCAGTGATATTACCTCTAAAATTGGACTCAGCAACATTAAATATCGGGCTTGTTTCTCTTTTGATTTCAGCATTTACAAAGAAGAAAAGTTTGTTTTCAACAATGGGCCCACCCAGTCTAAATCCTGTTTGAAACTCGCTAAAATCATCAATCGGGCTATCTTCGCCTACAAGCTGATCACTAATTAATCCCTGATTTCTACCAAAATAGTAAACTGAACCGGTAAAATTATTTGTACCACTTCTTGTTACCGCATTTATAGCCCCACCTGTAAAGTTACCCTGGCGAACATCAAACGGAGAAATTTCAATTTGAAACTCTTGGATAGCATCTAAAGAAATAGGATTACCAATGGTAGGGATAGCGTCACTTCCTAGTCCAAAACGATCATCAAAAGTCACACCATCAATCTGGATAGAATTACGACGGCCACTACGCCCTGCAATATTACTTCCACTTACTTGAGGACTTAATCTTGTAAAATCCTGAATACTTCTGTTAATCGTAGGAAGTACATCTAATTGATCACGACTTACACGAGATCTGGCACCACTTCTGTCACTACTTATAACAGCATCACGCTGTGCCGTTACAGAAATTTCACCCAAATCTAAAGCTTCGTCAACTAATTCAAAGTCAACTCTGTAATCCTGGCTTAATTCAAGCATTATATCTGTGGCTTCAGCGGCACGAAAACCAACAAATGTAGCTCTTATTGTGTAGGGTCCGCCTACACGAGCGTTACGGATGTTGAAACGTCCGTCAGCACGTGTATTTGCCCCATACTGTGTACCAGACGGTACGTGAATGGCAACAACAGTAGCTCCCGGAAGAGGTTCCCCGTCCGAATCTACCACAGTTCCGTTTATACTAGCTCCTGTAACTCCCTGAGCCGATGCAAAGATCGGTAGAAGAAGCATAGGAATAATTAATAGTAGAATTTTTTTCATATCAATAATATTGGTTTTGAGTTTTATAGCACTTTGGTAACGGGATAAAAATACTGATTTAATGTTATCAAAATATTATTATTTGACACCAATTATATATTCCACTCTTTATTATACTTGTAAGATTTGCGCGTTAATTTATAAACATATTGGGTAACTCATTTGGATAAAGGGTATTTGTCAAACTTTTTATAAAAATTTATTTAATTATTCAATTTTTGAAGCCCAATATTAATGATTCAGCCTGTTCGTAAAAACTGTTTTATCTCTCTTAAATTTTCAAATTGTTGATGAGACTTTTGTACAAATGAACCAGAGTTTGCTGGCGTACCCCGGCATAATAGAGCATGAAAATAAAAACAAAAATAAACTGCAGTCGAAACACTCCATTGTCTCTATATTTTCTTGATGAGGTAACTACATGTTCATTAAGTACTTTAAATTGTGCTTGCTTCTTTAGTCGTCTTACAATTTCCTGATCCTCCATCACTATTAGAGATTCATCAAACCCACCAAGTCTATCAAAAAGCTCTTTCTCTACAAATAGGCTTTGATCGCCAAATCTTACCAATGTTGTTTCGAAGCGCGTAAACCAAGTATAAATACGAAGTACCCAATGATTGTCATCAAACCGAAGACGAAAACAGCCGGCTTTATAACCTTTTTTATATGTTTGAGTAATTAGATGTTTAAAATTTTTTGGTGTTGTTGTATCAGCATGCAAAAAATAGAGAATTTCTCCTTTTGCAACTGAAGCTCCCTTGTTCATCTGAACACCACGCCCCTTTCTATTGCATTTCATTAAAATAGCTCCCTTTGCACGGGCAACTTCGATGGTTCGATCTGTGCTGCCGCCATCTGCTACGATAATCTCGGTAAGACACCCCGCACTGCTATTATTTAGATGATCTATCAGTGTGCCAATATTTTTCTCTTCGTTTAGTACAGGAATGATGATGCTGATCAAAGAAGCTCGGGGTTAAAGTTACTTTTTAACAAATCTTCTTCAGTATCAATATCGTTTAATTCTTCTAAAAGCTCATACGAGAATCCGTGCAGTTTCAATGTATTCACAGCTTCTTCAAGTACAGATTCAGTACTCCACTCTTTATCTTTAAACAGTTCAGGTAGTTTTTTGCTCAGCCCCAACAGGTAATAGCCACCATCTTCTGATGGGCCAATTATACAATCTACTTCATCAAGCTGTGAAAAAGCTTTTTTAATGTGATTTGATGTGAGATCGGGGCAATCACTGCCAATAATCACAACCTTTGTACAACCTTTATCAAACGCTTCCTCAAAAGCACTATTCATTCTCTCACCTAAATCATTTCCTTTTTGAAGTCTCTTTTTAAAGCGTTCCGTGCTCCAACTATCTTCATCATTTATGTACGATGAGTACCAAACCTGCCTATCTACATCTAACTCAGCAGTTATTTTTTGTGTATAGTTAGTCAGGGCTTTATACACATCAAGAGCTTTATCATCCCCCAACGTTGCAGCAAGGCGTGTTTTAACTTTTCCTGCTGCCGGGTTTTTAATAAATATTAGTAAACGTTCTTTTTTTAGCACTTTATTTAAATTTTATAATTACTAAATGCAAGACTTAAATACTTGTATTACATGACTTTATAAATGGTACATTAGATGAATGAAACAATGTTCTCAATTTTCGGTTGGATACATCAAACGAATAACTACATCAAAATCTCAATTACTCAATATATGAAATACTCAACTCTACTTCTTTTAACTGCTATTCTTTCGGGAACGCTCTTACTGGCAAATCCGGCAAATGCTCAAGACCGCCACAGCAATACTGAACTTGGTTTTATTTTAGGTGAACCAACCGGTTTAAGTTTAAAAGCCTGGAAATCAAATACAACTGCTTTTGATCTTGGAGTTGCATGGTCTTTTGCACGAAGCGGATCTGTACATCTTCATGGTGATTATTTGCGTCACAAATGGTTAGATGCCGACGCCGGAGCCCTTGCTCTCTATTATGGATTAGGCGCAAGAGTAAAATTGGCTGATGATCCACGTTTAGGAGCGCGAATTCCTGTTGGCCTTCAATACCTGGTGCCTGACACCCGATTAACAGTATTCTTTGAAATTGCGCCACTTTTGGATCTCATACCTGAAACAACATTTGATGTCAATGGCGGATTAGGACTGCGCATCTTTATTTAATTAACTAACAATTAGTGACGCAGCTCAGCTGCGTAACAAGATCTATGCAGTTCCACTGCATGATGAGCATCATTTTATATTAATGGGGAGTCTAACTTGGCTCCCCTCTTTGGTTAAACCAATTTCCAGAAACGGATTTCCCTTATAACTTTGTAGTTTTTCATCAATTTCTTTTAATTCATCATCCGAAGAGTCAGGATCATGATGCGTTAAAAACAATCGCTTAACTCCATTTTTTTTCGCTAAAGAAACCACACTCTCCCATGAAGAGTGCCCCCACCCTTCCCGTTTTTTGTACGTTTCCTGATCGTACTGTGCATCATGGATAAGCAAATCACACCCTGAAATAAACTCTTCGAACTGCTCTAAAAATCGAATGGGTGATGTGGTAACCGGCACTTCATTGTCCGGTGCATAAATAATACTATATCCATTGATCACAAATCGATACATAGCCGTTTTTGTGGGATGATTCGCCACCAGATAATCAACCGAAAAATGTGAAAACTCTTCTTTTTGCTCTTCCCTGGTAACAAACAAAAGTTCTGCACTGAGCATATTTAAAGTAACAGGAAAAAATGTTTTAGGCAGGTGCCCCGATAAAATCTCCCTTGCCCCACCTCTGTATTGTTCAGGTAAACTAACTGAAAAAGAGTTCTTCTTATCATAAAATGGTTTGAAAAAAGGAAAACCCTGAATATGATCCCAATGGGGGTGGGTAATAAAGATATCTCCATCAATAGCTTCATTATTGTACTTCACTAAATTATTTCCAAGATTTCTAAGCCCGGTACCACAATCAAGAATCAGCTGCCTGTCTACACCGGGAATTTTTATTTGTACACAGCTTGTATTGCCTCCATACTTAATATTTTCGCTGTTGGCACAAGGTGTAGATCCGCGGACACCCCAAAATTTTACTGAAATCGATTCTTGCAGAAGTTCCTGTACGTGATTTAACAACTCATTCTTTTCATTCTCTCTTTTATAGAACGAAATGCTGCAAACTTGATCAGCAAACGAAGATGCCGTTTGGGAAGGATTGTCTGTAACAATTAAAATGGGAATAAAGCGAATCCCTGGGGAAGAACAAAAAACATCCCCCATTATAGCTGCTGCTCCAGGAATTTTTTGTTCATCTAATATGATTAATTCCGGCTCTCTGCTATATAAAATTTTCGCAAGCTGATCCTTGTGCTCTAAGACAGTTACCTGTTCAGGCCGAAGCTTATTTTTAAGCATGATCTCTTTTACCAGATCATCTTCTCCAAGAATTATTACACTATTTTTCCTGAGCCATTCCAAGAAAGAGTTTATTTAGGTGAAGCACTAAAAAGTGCAGATTAATCATTCTCTTTTTTAACGAGATCTATTTTCTTTTCTATTTCAGCCAATCGATCCTCTTTTTGGGTAAGCTTATTCTCTAGGTCTTCGATATTTTTATTTACTTCATCCAGCAGTGGACTGCTTTTACCTGACGGCTTAAAGTAGCTTAGTGATTCTTTTTTCTGAACTAATTCGCTCTGCATTTTTTTGATTTGGTTGTAGAGCTTTGATGATTCCGACTTCATTTTCCGAATTTCATCAATGTCGTCGGAAGAAAAATTATCAATGTTTTTACGCCCAACTACATCCACAGCAGCTTTAGCAGAACGGAAGCGATCATAAATCACATCACATACTTCGCGATACTCCTTCCACATTCGATTTTTATGCTTAATTGGAACATATCCAGCTTTTTTGAACTCTTCCTGCAGGGGCTTTGCTTCTTCAATTGCTGCAATAGGATCTTCGTGATCCCGCAGAGCTTTTAGTTGATCAAGCACTTCTTCTTTCTCTTTAAGATTGTCTTTCCGCTCTTCTTTCACTTCCTTAAAGTGGTCGCGCCGACGGTCGTAAAAATGATCCATTGCACCTTTAAACTTCTTCCAGATTTTTCCGGATTGACGTCGTGCGACGGGTCCCACTTTTTTCCATTGATCCATCAGCCGCTGCATTTCGCGATGGGTCTCTTCCCAATCTTCTGATTCTTTAATCTCTTCTGCTTTTTTGATGAGTTCCATTTTCTCATCTAGATTTTCCTGCTCCTGGTCACGCAGAACATCTAAATTTTCAGACTTCTTCTCATTAAATTTATCGGTCGCTTCTTTAAAGCGATCCCACATCTCATTTTCATCTTTTGCGGAAGATTGCCAACTTTCTTCCACTGCCGGTGCAGTTTATTTACACGCCTGGCTGCATCTGCTAAATCATCAGCGTCAATTAACGCTTCAGCCTGGTCGATAAGCTTTTTCTTTTTTGATAAAAACGTTTCTATCTGGTTTCTATACGCTTTATCGTGCTTAAATCGCATAGAATGAAACGTATCCTGCATACTGTGATATCGGTTCCAGATCTCCTGATTTTTCTCAACCGGAACCTTACCGATTTTCCTGAACTGTTTGGATAACTTCTCAAAATCATTTTCTAGTTCCTTCCAGTTGGAATCATCATCCAAATTTTTCAAAAAGGATTCCATTTTCTCTAGAATAACAAGCTTACCGGTCAGGTTATCTTCTTCTTGCTGCATCTTTTTAACAATGCGATCAACCTTATGCTCATCGAATGTAGCTAATAATTTCTCAAACTTTTTCTCGAGTTCTTCTGCTTTTTCAGCAGGAACAGATTTTATACGCTCCCACTTTCCTTTAATTTTCCCAATTTCTTTGGTGAACGTCCACTTCTGTTCGTCCACAATTGCTTTCAGTTCTTTTAAAAGCTGATTCTTTTTTTCAAGATTTTCTTCGCGACGCTTCTTCTGCTCTTCGTAATGTGCTTGTTTTTTCTCTTCAAACTGAGTGCGCAGCTCATCAATTTTTTTTCTGTACCCGGAAATATCTACACCTTCAGGATCTGGGCCTTCACCCCAGCTGTTATCAATATTGTCGAACTCCATGGATACGTAAGCCCAATCGGTGAGATCCATCAACGCTTCCGCTTTTTCCGCGAGCTCTTTATAGTAGGTTTCTGCATCCCCTTCTTCATCAGATTCTGAGGCCGTTGTCTCTTCAGCTATCTCTTCTGTCTCCGATTCTTCTTCAGTCTTAACCTTCAATTTCAATTCTTCCAGTCGGGTTTCAGCATTTTTGATCAACCCTTCGAAGTCGCCAACAGCATCAGCTGAAATTATTTCATCTTTAAGATTTTCAAAAGCCTTTTCAGCATCTTCATAATTGTCAGCAATTTTATCTGACCAATCCTGGAAATAGTTTTCTGCTTTTGACTCTACGTTTTTAAAGGCCGATTCAAATGCTTTTATCTGCTCTTCGGCAGATTCAGCATCAACTATGGTAAGTTTTCGTTCGTCAAAATACGATGTCTTTTTAAGTATTACCTCTCCCTCGGGCGATACATATACAAAATCGTTTTCAAACAGATTATCAGTTTCGGTCTCGGTAGTATTGGAAGTCTTTTTTTCGTCAGACAAAATAAACACGTCTTGGGGTTGCATATTACGGCGCTTGGCCTTCATCAATAGTTTTTAAGTTTAACTAACATTCAGTATGGAAGCAACTATTACGCCTATTTTTAAAAGTGGTAATTATTATAGTAGATAAATCAGAAAAAGTGCCTAATTCCAACAGAACAAGGCACTTTAAAAATAAACCGGATACAAACTTTATTTTTTCTCATAAATATGAACATCGCGCTGTGGAAACGGAATAACTATTCCATGTTCATCAAACTCTTCTTTCACTCTTTTATGGATATGGTACCTTAGAGGCCATACGTCGCTCGTTTTTGACCAGGGCCTTACACGAATTCCAATATGGCTGTCTCCATGTTCAGAAATAGCAATAAGTGGAGCAGGCTCCTCCAACACACGTTCATCTTCATCGAGTATTTTTTTGATGAGGTCCATCGCAATATCCATGTTGCTCTCATACCCAATTCCAAATTCCATATCTATTCGGCGCGTTTCAAACCGTGAAAGATTTTGGATTTCAGATCCCCACACTTTCGAGTTTGGCATCGTTATTCCAATATTATCAAACGAATGCATATCAGTGGTGAATAAACCAATTTGATCAATTACACCAAAAGTTCCACCGATGTTTACAGCATCCCCAACCTTAAAGGGTCTCAATATCAGCAAAACAATTCCGGAAGCAATGTTACTGAGTGTTCCCTGCAGAGCAAAACCAACAGCCAAACCGGCCGCACCCAATACTGCTACCAAACTGGCGGTTTGCACTCCAAACTGCCCTAAAACAATAACGATGGTGAAAATTAATATAAGTACACGGGCTGTTTGAGCAAAAACCGGCACTAATGTATCATCAAATTTTTCAGCTTTAGAGGCTGATTGAGTAACTTTTTTTGCAATCCATCCCGCTACAATAAATCCGGCGATGAGTATCAATACTGCGCCAACCAAGTTTAATCCATGATCGACAAGGAGAGGGACAAGTGTTTCTGAATTAGCACTTAAATCGTCAAATAAGTCCATTTTTGTTATTTGTGTTAAAATTAATTTTGAGCAAAAAATAAAAAAAGCCCACTTTAATCATGGGCTTTTATGTATTTAAATATTCTAATTTTACTCCAAATGACTTCTGAGCATCCAAGCCGTCTTGGAATGAACGTCCAAACGGTGAGTCAGCATATCAATGGAAGCTTCATCACCGGCGGCTTCACATGCCGGCAGGGCTTCTCTTGCTGTTCTAAGAATCGTTTCATTATCGACTGCCAACTTTCTAACCATTTCCATTGCATCGGGATGCTCTGTGTCTTCTTCAATGGATGTTATTTCGCTAAACTCACGAAATGAACCCGGGGCTCGATGTCCCAACGCACGAATACGTTCAGCTATCACATCAACGGCTTCTGCAAGCTCGGTATATTGCTGTTCAAATTGTTCGTGGAGTGAGAGAAATAACTGGCCTGTTACATTCCAATGGTAATTATGCGTTTTCAAATAAACCATGTAGGAATCAGCCAACACCTTAGAAAGACCTGCGGCTATCTTTTCACGATCTCCGGTTGAAATTCCAATATTAATCTCCATAACCTGTTTCCCATTTACAATTGCTGAAGAACTCATAAATAGATCCTCATTTGATTAACCTTTAAAATTTGTTCTACTAAAACTACAGTTCTACCACCATAATCATTCCATTTTTGGAATCACGTAGACAAATCGCCGGCTTTTGTAAATCAGATCTCTATTTCGTGAACTTCTTTTAATATTGCTTCGGCATTTTTGTCATTTTTTTGCATCACGCGGTGCTGTAGATTTGTGATGATTTCAGCTACTGCCTTTTCGTATGCTTCTTCTTTTGCATCTTTTTCGGTTCCGGTCCTCACCAGTTCATAAATATCATCAGCACGGACGATACTGTACAGATTATCTTCGTTAAAAGCGTGTGATCGAAGATCTTCGAATTTTTTAAATAGTTCAGGAAACTGATTGCTATCATCGGCCCGATCAACAATCTCCACATCTTTAGGTCCTTCTGCACTAAGTGGTGTTTTACACAGATAGTAAAATTTTTGCTTATAAATCATGTGAGTAGAATAACTTTGTGAACGTTGTGCGTGTCTATATTTATATTAGACAAATATAGTGTATTTTTGGCTCCATCACACACAGTAATCATTTTGTTCATTCCATGCATTTTTTAAACAGTTTACTATTGGCTTTCAGACTCTCACTGCTTTTTATCTTTCCGTTGGCATTTAGTTCTTGTAGTCAATCCGTGCTAATCGAGCCGGAAACCCATCACCCCAACTATTCCGGTTCTGTTATTGATCTTGATACACCATCACCGGACCACTCCGGAATGTGGCTTTTATCGCAGCTCGAAGGTGACGTTTATGAGGAGATGAAAAGATTGGGATTATCCCTTTCGGCCGACTCTATTTATCACGTTGAAAAACCCTCATTAAATGAGGCAATAGTTCGAATAAATATAGGTGAAGGGGGAGGTGGAACCGGATCTTTTGTCTCTAAAAACGGACTTATTCTTACCAATCATCATGTCGCTTATGATGGAATTGTAGCTGCAAGCGGCACAGAGAATAATTATTTGAATGATGGATTTTATGCTGACCAAAATGAAATGGAAATCGCAATTCCCAATTATTCACTTTACATCCCCATCGAGCAATTTGAGGTCACAGAGATGATTAACGGCATGCTTGCTGAAGATTTATCGAATCAGCAAAGAGCTGCACAAAAAGCACAGATCGAACAGGCTATTATAATGGAATGGCAAAATGAAGATCCAAATCTTGTGGTGGAAGTTGATGATTATTGGTCCGGCAACCGACAGTTTATGACGGTCTATAAAATCATCCGGGATATTCGATTGGTATATGCGCCCAAAAGATCGATCGGCAAGTATGGTGGTGACATAGACAACTGGATGTGGCCACGGCATACCGGAGATTTCACGTTTTTGCGGGCTTATGTTTCAGACGATGGCAGTTCAGATAGTTATCACCCCAAGAATATTCCCTTCACACCTGATTTTGTATTACCGGTTCGCCAAGGTGAGTTACAGCCGGATGATTTTACCATGATCTTAGGTTTTCCCGGCACAACACACCGATTCGAAAGCAGCTATGCGTTCGAATTTTATCATGATCAACAATTTCCCATCCTCAGAAAAGTATTTTCCGCCTACTTAAAGAGCCTCGAACTGGGCGCAGAAAAAGATCCCGAGTTCGCTATCCAAAATGCGAGCGATATAGCCTCCATTGCCAATGCATTAAAATATTATGACGGGATTCAGGAGGGTTTCGAAAAACATGACGTCATTTCAAATAAACGAAGACAAGATCGAGAATTCGACAGTTGGGCTCAGGCTGATTCGGTTAGAAATTTAAAATACGGACGGGTTATTCAACAGTTGAATCAAAGTTACCGTATTGCAGGTTATATGGGTGATCTTCTTTTCCTCACTTTTTACTCGATTGAATTCAGTAAACTTTTGCAAATGAGTGAATTATTTGATGAATTCGTCGAATATTACAGCGCTGAAGTCAGAGATGAGTTTCCGGATGACGAGCGCCGGCTGCTGTTTGATCAAAACCGGGCATGGCTCGACAGCTTCTATAAAGAGGCGGAAACAGTGCTGTTTACCGATCTGCTGAAAATTATGGTCCAGCTACCGGAAGATCGCAGGCCGCTCATTTTCTATCAATATTTTAACTCCCAAGAACCTGAATCATTGCAACACGAGATTGAACGGTTTATGGATCGTCAGATTTTGACATCCGCACTGCTTGATACATCCAAAGCACGCGAGTGGATTTTTGGCGAATCATACGATCAACCTATAGACAGTTTATATGTAATTTCGTCAGAAATACGGGAACTGTTTGAGGTGAGCCGTGATAATTATGTTCAACATTTTCAGTATTTGCTTCCGGCTCAAAAACGTTACGAGCAGGGAATGATGGAGATGAATAACAACGAAGCCAGATATTCGGACGCAAACTTTACACTTCGCTTAACGGGTGGAATTATAAAAGGATACAGCCCGCAAGATGGAGCTTATAATCTGCCGTTTACAACCTTTAGCGGGATGATTGAAAAGCATACAGGCGAAGAACCATTTGATCTGCCACATGAACTCACTAGCTACTCTAGTAACACTGGCAATTTTGGCGGTTATGCGAATCAACGGGGAGAATTGATCGTAAATTTTCTCAGCAGAAACGACATAACGGGTGGCAATTCCGGCAGTCCGGTTTTAAATGGAAATGGTGAATTAATCGGCCTCGCCTTCGACGGCAACATAGAAGGAATTATTGGTGATTATTTCCACGTCCCCGAACTCAGTCGCACCATCAGCGTGGATAGCCGTTTTATTCTTTTCATGATGGATGAAATTGATAACACCGATCGTTTGCTTGAAGAGATTGAGGTTTTGATTGATGATTGATGATTGATGATTGATGATTGATGAGTGATGTTGTGCGAGATTAATGAGCCTAAAATCATCTGTGAACCACAGCGACTCGGCGGAGGCACGGCGAACACGGCTTTCTCATTTAGTACTTACTCTTTATTCCCTCAGTGACCGCTGTGAAATACGTTGTGACGCCGTTTAAAAAGCCCTTTCAAGCGATGCACTCCCAACTACAAAATCACTCTTTTGATGCCCTTTTTTAACAGCGATGTATTGAAGTTAATTAACAACCCTAATCTATTATCAGATAGTTTTAGATAAGTCAAAACTTGAGCAAGATGCACATCATGAATTGCCTCTACTGATTTGATTTCAAGAATTAGAGAATTTCCAACAAGAAAATCCATGCGATATGCTGTCTCTAAAAAGCGTCCCTTGTATTCAAGTGGAACTTCATTTTGAGAGATAAATGGTACAGAATGTTCTATAAACTCTGCCTCCATTGCCATTTGATAAGCAGACTCCAATAGTCCCGGTCCTAAATTTCTATGAACCTGAAATGCACAATCAAGCACCCTCGTTGCCAATCTATTTTCTCTCTCCATTGCTACTCATATCTTAAGTTCATTGTCTTTTTGTTATATCTACTACAACTATATGAACTCAGAATTTGGATTCCCTTACAGTTTGAAATCGAAATTTATAAGGGAGAAAATCATTTGCCAACCACAGCGACTCGGCGAGTTCACGGCGAACACGGTTTTTTCATTTACTCAAAACCTCTCTGTGACCGCTGTGCTTCCACTGCGCCGCCGTGGTTAAACACCTCCTTACCTAAAACCTACTAACTCCTCACAAATCCTTCGGGCTCATCACCCATTTTAAAGTGCATTCACCGGGCTGAACGTCCCCCCATTTCTCCACATCTACCTCAAAACAAGCTATGGTAGCTGTAGGCACAACTTTATTAAACGGTCGGTTTGATAGGTCCGCGATTGCCTGCTCCGTCATTGGATTGTGTCCGACGGTCATTACAATATTGCAATCTTTCGGGGCATTCTTAATGGCATCCAAATAGTCCTCCGAGCCGCCATAATACAGATCATCATTCCACACGATGGATTTCTCACTCAATTCTAATTCACCAATCACAGACAAAATTGTTGCCTTTGCACGTGCGGCGGGAGAACTGACAATAAAATCCGGAATTACATTTAAGCGATTCAAAAGCTGACCCATTTTTGGAGCACCTTTTTTACCGCGGCTGTTCAGCGGACGATCAAAATCTTTAAGGTTAGAATCTCCCCAAGAGGATTTTG
>JBGTFX010000465.1:0-10746 GCA_041747055.1 Balneolaceae bacterium | reverse complement strand
GATTATGGCACCAGCTTCTACCAACTTAGAAATAATGAATGCGTCACTCTCAGGTTTGAAATTTTGTAATGCCAGTGACCCGGCAGTAGTTTCAAGCCCTTTGGATTGTATGTTGTTTTTAACGATCACAGGTATCCCATGAAGTGGCCGGAGCACCTTGGTGTGGTCAAATTCCTCATCAAGTTCTTTAGCAATGTTTAGTGCATTTGGATTGATTGAGTTAATAGCGTTTATGGATGGGTCAATGTTTTTAATCCTTTCCAAATAAGCCGAAACCAATTTTTGACTATTGTAATCACCATCTTTGAAAGCCTTATGAATATTCTGGATTGTAAGTTCTTGAAGATTTATCGGAGATGGTTCGTCACTGGTCTGACACCCAAGGATTCCATTAATTATGAAGGTGCAGACAAAAATTATTCTATAAGTTTTCATGTTAGTTTAATTGGCTACGGCCCGCATACGTTTTTTAATGGTTAGTATTATCTATTCTATTATGGTTGAGGGTTATAGGCCCAACATTCCATCTCCGCTCGCGCACCAAGAGCAAGACCGTTTACTCCCATAGCCGAGCGTGTAGGATATTTACCGTCTTCAAAGTAGCCAGAGTATATTTCATTAAATATTTGCCATTCGGACATGTCAGCAAGCATCACTGTACATTTAAAGACATCATCTAGACCAAGTCCGTGGCGAGCAAGCGTAGCTTCGATTCGTTCAAAAATACGATGAGTTTCAGGCACAATACCACCTGGAACAACTCCCGTCCCTTCCCCAGCATCTCCTATCTCACCAGAAAGGAAAAGGATATCACCAACCTGAACGGCACTCGAAAAGGGATAAGGAAGTTCAGAAGGCGTGAATAAAGGAGTCTTTTTTTCTAAATTTACTTCAGCATCTGCTTTTTGAATATTGGAGTTAGAATCAACAGAATTGTTGACATTTTCATCGTGACCATTTTTACAACTCACTAAAACTAGCAATATAAAAAGTGATGATTTCAATTTTTGTTTCATGATTTTTATAGTTTGTTAATGTATGCTAACGGTTAGTATATGAAAAGTAGGCGATTTCGGGATTCAAACTTATCAAACCGTTACGATTTTGAAGCGGGCTACAACCCTTGAATTTACTACTATTTCGCCAATTTTGTATATATATTGTTGTGCCGTCGTGCTTATTATTCATTTAATATTTTTCTGATTTTCTCGGCATATTTTGTCGTATTACTTAAATCATGATATACCCCAAAGGCTTGAGAAATAACATCATTCATGATTTTATTAATCCTATCGATTGAACTCTTTTTATCGATCTGAAATAATATATCCTCTGCTTCAATTTTATAATTATCTAAATCCGAAACTCTTGATACTTGCTCACCCATAGGATTCCAATTTGTTAATACCAATTTCACCTTATCAATTTGCTCGTCATCCAATTTTTTAAACATTTATACAAGTATAGTTATGTAATCGATTAAATCAAATCTTATTTTTTTTTGTGTTATTGTTAAAAAGGCATATCATTCTGGTCTCTAATATCCGGCAGCTCAAATTCATTTTTGCTTTGATCATTACAATGATTACTAGGATCTTTTCCGCTACTCAATAACTCATAGTCCTCGTTCAAATAGAAATCCAAGTCTGTCGCATTTTTCTTATAAAATTCATCTGCCGGAATGCCATTCAATTATATAAATCCTACGAGATTTCATTTTCCCACCGACAAAGTAGGTTTGTTTTATAAATTCACGCCCGTGTTTATCTATATGAACCTTTTTTTTTGTTTTATTTTTCACTTGTGCTTAATCCTAATTTCGTGGAACTACCGTTTCTCTGCATGCGGCACAACAATAGGATAATCCATATATGGATTATTCCCTTAGTATATTTCCCACTAATCTAATGGATTTTTTATTAATATAAAAGTATTGGTAGCAACATGTGTGTAAATCTCTGTCGTTTTGCTGCTTCGATGACCAGGTAATGTTTGTATATAGGATTCAAACAACCAGTTTTTGGGACTTTTTTCTATGTAATATTGCCTCAAATCTTGCAATACTTTTTCAGAAAGCAAGGTCAATCGGTCTCTTCTATCTTTGCCTTGATTTACCCGTACCATCATACGTTTACTATCTATGTCTTCGGGCTTTAAATTTAATAATTCACTCATTCGCAAACCTGAAGAATACATCAAGCTTAATATGCATCTGTGTTTTATGGTCGTTGTCGCTTCAATAATGTCTTTGACTTCCGATTTTGCCAATACTTTTGGTAAAGTATGCACTTTCTTCGGGCGTTCAACTCTATAAAACCGATTAGGCATTTCTTTTACTACCTCGTAGTAAAATTTAATGCTATTGATCATTTGATTAATGTACGAATTGGACTTGTTTTCCTGTACCAATGAGTTTCATGATCATCTGAATCCCAAAATGCAAAAACCCGAGCGTTGGCTTTTTACACTGACGCAAGCTACGCTATCAGGCGTGGGGATTTTTATCTAATAAAGTTAATGATTGCACTGAACTTTTCAACGGCATCCAGCTTTCTGAATCCACTGAAACCCCATGACTGATCAGCGAATGTTGTGCTCAGTTTCTATTAACATTTAATTTGTTTATATTCGTTTGATTAAACTATTTTTATATTTTCAATCCAAGGACTATGTATATAAACAGATTATTACCGTGTATTACTTTAGTTATAACTATACTCGCTTGTAGTCCATCAAAGGACAAACGGCCCAATATTTTGTTGGTTGTTGCCGATGATTTGGCATTTACAGATTTAGGTTCGTTTGGTGGTGAAATCGAAACACCTAATTTAGATGCACTGGCAGCATCAGGAGTAAGACTCACTCAGTTTTATGTCGCTCCGACTTGTTCTCCAACTCGTTCTATGTTGCTGTCTGGAACTGATAATCATCTTGCTGGTCTTGGAAATATGGCTGAAGAACTTCGGGAGAATCAGCAAGCAAATCCGGGGTACGAAGGATTCTTGAATTTTAGAGTAGCGGCACTTCCTGAATTACTTCAAGATGCCGGATACCATACTTATATGGCTGGTAAATGGCATTTGGGTATGACGACAGAAACCAGCCCTGGAGCCAGAGGGTTTGAACACTACTTCAGTTTACTTCAGGGTTGCGCGGGTCATCTGAATCAGATGCCTTGTGTAGGACCTGGTCTAGCTGTATATGAAGAAGATGGGGAACGTGTTAATCTAACTGAGGACTTTTATTCCACACGTATGTATAGCGAAAGAATGATTGATTACTTGGAGAATCGTCCTGATGATGGAAAGCCTTTTTTTGCTTATCTGACTTATACAGCACCACATTGGCCCCTACAAGCCCCCGAAGAGTCTATAGCAAAGTATCTTGGTAAGTATGATTCTGGTTATGATATTTTACAAATATCTCGATTTGAAAAGATGAAGAAACTCGGATTAACTGCTCCTGGCATGAAACTAGTAGAACGAATTCCTACCGAAACAGCTTGGAATTCTTTGAATGAGGAAGATAAAAGAATTGAAGCTCGAAGAATGGAAATTTATGCTGCTATGGTTGACGATTTGGATCGCTATCTTGGTGCGGTTCTAGAGTCCCTCAAACGAAGTGGCGACTTTGAAAATACACTTATCGTCTTCATGTCTGACAATGGGCCTGAAGGTGCACATTTGGATATAGGGTGGGATGCTCTTGGTGAATGGGTCGATCAATGCTGTGACAACAGTTTGGAAAACATGGGGGCGGCAAACTCATATCTATGGCATGGTCCTAATTGGTCTAGAGGGGGTGTGCCTCCTTTGCGCATGTTCAAGGGCTTTACCACTGAAGGAGGCATCCGAGCTCCGGCAATTGTACATTATCCTAAAGTCATACCTGGTGGATCGATTGAAAGTTCAATGGTCACGGTTATGGATGTTTTGCCTACCATCTTAGAACTTGCGGAAATAAAACACCCCAATACATATAAGGGAAAGGAAATATTACCGCTCCGAGGTTCGTCGATGTTGTCATTGTTGAAAGGTGATAGTGAGTCCCTACATGGTGAAGATTATTCAATGGGCTGGGAGTTATTTGGCCGTAAGGCAATCCGTCAGGGTGATTGGAAGATCGTATTTGAACCTTCAGGAATTCCCTGGAAGCCGAATGATCCAAATGTGATTGTTGACCAGTGGCGGTTATATAATCTTTCAACTGATCCAGGAGAACAAATTGATTTGGCAGCACAAGAACCTGAAAGATTGACCGATCTTATTACTCAATGGGAAATTTATGTAAAGGAAACAGGAGTGATAGTTCCGGACTATGAGGCAGGCTATGCACATTAATTGAGCACAACGTCTCGTATAAAAACAGTGCGAGCTGGCGTGCGTGATTGTCCGCAGGACAATCCGCTGAGCAAGTGAGAACAGACTTTCGATCCAGTACTGATTTAAGCTTTGTTTTTATATGTTGTTGTAGCCAGTTATTTTTTCACTAAATCTCCTTTTTTTAACTCCAATCCCTTATATCCTTCAATAAATTCAATTGGGATAGATTTTAAACCATCTTCGGTTGCTGCTGGGATAAGACAATAAAGATGTAGATGCTCCATATTACTTTGCCCTGTATTACCAGACAATGCAATTGGCTGGCCGCTTTCAATTTTATCACCAATTTTTACCAGACTGCCGTTCTTAACCAGATGTACATATTGAATGAATACACCGGAATCCGGCTCATAGATTGTTATATAGTTTGCGAATGGTTTCCATTCTATTCCTTTCCCACCAAATTCATATTGGTCTACAATACCAACAACATACCCACTGGTTGCAGAGCACACTGTATCATTAATTTTTAAATGAAAATCAATCGCGTACTTTGACCAATCTGTGTTATGCGTGAAATTTGTTTCATTGCCCTGAAGGACTTCATATTCCTTTTTATTTGGAAAAGGTAGCTCAAGTTTCACAGGTTTGATCTTTTTGAAAGTACTTCCTAACCGGGAACTAAAATTGAGATTCTTATCAAAATTATAAATGTTGGTAAAAGTTATTGTAGTGCCAGATTTACTATCCAATTCAATAGGATTTACTTCATTCAATTTATTCTGCAAATCTTTATTGGAATTGAATACCCAAATTCTCAAAGGACTGGCTAAAGGATTTTTTAATTTTATTACTAATTCGTTATTATCATATACGAATGAAGTATGGTAATCGTATTGATTATATTTTTGAGTCGGAAGTTTTGAAGCTTGACACCCAAAAAACAAGGTCAATATAATAAGAAGTAATGTTTTTTTCATAATTGGCTACAACGTCTCGTATAAAAACAGTGCGAGCGGGCGGGTGATTGCCCACAGGACAATCCGCTAAGTAAGCTCGCACAGCCTTTCCATTTGAGACTGAATTAAGCATTGTTTTTATATGTTGTTATGTGATTTTTTTTGTCCGTTAAATTCACGGCTAATGCAATTAACACTAACACGAGTAATACCAACCATATTTGCCAAGGAGCAGATGATTGACTACTGTAGAGCCATATAGCTAAAATTAACCACACTATTAGTGGGATAAAAGTAGAAATTGTCGCCCATTTTGCATTTTTTCGAAATGGTCCGTACAATACCAGTAAGACTCCAATGGTCAGGCTAAAAAGCAGAGCAGATACAGCTTTTATTGGTGTAAACAGAAATTGAAGTAACTCTGGACTGTATTCGCGAATCTCCGATGTCGTTTTACCTATATTTTGTTCCATAAGTGGCATTAATTTTCCGCTATTGGCCATAACAAAAACTTCACCTGCAAAAAGAAGCATTACACCACAAACAAGTGTCAGAATCCCAATTACAATTTTCCTTTTTGTGCTCATAATAATAATGTTTTATTAGAATCTTACTTATTAAATCCAATTTATCAAATTTATTGATCTTACTTTTTTATAATTGCACATATTTTTTATCATCACAACTTACAGTAGTAATTAATATAAGAATGCTTATTATAAGTGTATATTTCATGGCTTTGATATTATGCACGCCAACGTGATTCAGCTTAGAGACGGCGGGCATTCGGACGACGTTCCCTTTAAGCTTACTCCTAACTTCTTAAAGATACTAATTATCATATTTACTCTGTTCCGCCCGTTGTATCCAAGGTGATGTTATGCACCGTTCCTTTTTCAGTTTTTGGGTTCAATTAATTCAAAAATCATGTCAGTCAAAGTTGTTAAGTCGCTCTCAACAGTCCCTTTCATATATCTTTCAAAAACACTTTTATTGTCGGGAGGGTTGAGGTTTAAATTCAATCCTTTTTCTAACGCTATTAATCTTAAAAACTCTCTTTGTGTTCGTCCATTTCCTTCTCTAAAGGGATGTAAGTAATTAACATTGTCTAAAATTTCCGCCAATTTTTCAGCTAATTGCTTTTTGTTTTCTTTTGGGATTTTCTTAAAATCAGCTATTTAAGCCGTTAATGAATCTAGAGGCATTGTCGAAATGTGTCGTTGGAAAAAATTGCTTACCGTCTTTACTTATCTCAACAATCCTTTTTTTACCAGCCTAATCGTAAATGTCTTGAAATAAGTGCTTATGAATCTCAAAAAGACTTTCAATGGATTTAATTTTTATCGGATTTTCGTAAAGCTGTTGCAGTCGTTTTGTAACAGCACCACTTTCTACAAAAAGTAATACATCGGGTTCCGTAATATCTTGGAGATTTCTTAAAATTCCTGTTTTTGGGTCTGTGTAAGTATAGTCAGGGTCTAAATATTTATAGGAATTAGACATATGCCTTTTCTTTTCCAAATTTCACTAACTCGCTCAATGAAATTTTCCCCATTACATAGTCTCTTATTATTTCAATTCCTTTCGGAGTTGGTTTAAAACCTTCAAACATATTACTTCCTAAGGCATTCGCAGTGCTTTCTAATGTTTTCAAGTCTGAAAATTTTACTCCCATTATGGTCAGATTATTTCTGTCAATTTCGATTGTGTTAAACATATAATTTGGTCTTAAACTTCTACGAATTTACAACATTTCTTGCATTTTTCGCCTATGTCCTTCTTTTTTAGAATGGTGCATAACGTTTGGTGTATGGTGCGTTTGCATCCCTCAGGGTGCATATGCACTATACATGTTGTTGTGCGTTCGTTTTAGTTTTAATCAGAAACCAATCTAAATTTTTGAATTCGGTTTTCGAGTATATCACCAACATAAATACTACCATCATTACCCACAACAATATCGTGATATCTCGTAATTGGTCCATCATAAGATCCTGTTCTTCCAAATTGTGTTTGAACGTTCATATCCAAATCAAATCGGAAAATGTCTGATCCCTTAATTATTGAGTCATTTACGGTCATATAGTCAATTCCAAATAAATGACTTCTGGCTTGATCAATTGTAACCGAATAAAGTTGTTCAGTTATATTATTTTGCCATAGTTGAAGGAAGTTGCCTTCCGAATCGAATTTTTGTATTCGATTATTATTTCTATCAGCCACATAGACATTTCCATTTTTGTCCAAAGCAATACCATGTGGAACATCAAATTGACCGGACTCATTTCCTTTGCTTCCCCACTGAAGAATGAACTCCCCATTTATTGAAAACTTAATAACCCTGCTATTTAGGTAACCATCACTAATATAAATTGAACCATCCGTAGCTACAACCACATCCGTTGGACGATTAAAATGTGCCGTGTCATCTCCTGCAACTTTTGCCACACCAAGTGTCATCATCAAATCGCCATGTTTGTTGAATTTAAAAATTTGATTTAAAGCAATATCTGTGACCCAGATATTGTTTTCATGGTCAACATATAATCCATGTGGCATGATAAATAGATCGTCACCCCAACTTTCCAATAATACCCCACTTTTAGGATCGATCTTTATGATAGTTTTCTCAGAAATTGTTGTTTCCGGAAAAGGGTTGGACCAAACCCTAGTTCCCGTATGAAATACATAGATATTTCCATCTGTATCGACACCTAATCCAAGAGGACGCCCTAGAACAAAGTCTTCAGGTAATTGAAGCCAGTTTTCCGTCAATCCATATGAAGCAAAAGTGCCTTCTTCAAAGGTCTTTTCTCTTTTGGGGGAATTAACACATCCAATAAAAAGAAGCACAAACAGGAGATTATAAATGATAGATGCTTTGAAAACCATAATGTATTACTTTTAAGTTATGACGCACAACTATAGGATAATCCAAATATGGATTATTCCCATAGTATATCTCCCACTAATCTAATGGATTTTTTATAAATTTAAAGGTATTGGTCGCAACATGTGTGTAAATCTCTGTCGTTTTGCTGCTTCGATGATCAGGTAATGTTTGTATGTAGCGTAAATCAGTGCCAGATACTAACAAATGGGTTGCAAAGCTATGTCTGAGCATATGTGGATTGACACGTTTTTGGATTCCTGCTTTTTGTGCTGCTCTTTTTAGTATTGTGGCAACAGTATGGGAAGGCTGATTGTTTTATACATTGTTTGGTGCATCCTCGGATATTCAAAGATCTATGCCAATTTATCTATAAGAACTATCTCTAATTCCTTTATCTTTTCTAGCTTGGTATCATTTGTTAAAAATTTCTCACAACCTTCTTCAATTGCGGTTCCTATCTGAATCCCGTCCATTCCTTTTAAGAATTTATATTTCGCTCTCATCTCATATGCTCTTGTGGCATGACTTTTATTTACATTCAACATAGGGATTCCTACTTTTTCTAAGAATTCTTCAAATTCTTTTATCAGTTCTTCCTTTTCATCTCTTTTTGGTTTAACTCCATATTCCGAGTAGGTTATCACACTGGTAATAATCTCATATCCATCAATATACAATTCAGTAAAGTACTTCTTGAGAGGAGCAGAATATTTTGGGTGTTTTCTCTATCAGATAAATAAATGGAGCTTTATCTATGAAAATTTTCATTATGGTTTTTTTTTGGGATATCCATTTTCTTTCTGGATTCACAATTAGGCTCGTCAGTTATCTCTCATCATCCTCCCTCAATTCATTAACATACTCTTGGGCATCCATCACCCAAACACCTTCTCCAATCCCCATATATTCATCTAATATGGATTCAATCTTCTTTCTTCTGTCTAACCTCATCAGGATCTCCTTCAGAATCAGTTCCAACTCATCAGGGTTAAGATGGTTAATCTCTTCTATAATCGTCTGAATTCTAGTCATTTTTATAACTTTTCTTTTCAATCCCAATACTGCTTATTCAAATATACATTTTTATCTCTTTACATGTTCCCTCATCATAGGGTTATTATTATCTAATCTGGATATATATCGTTATTTTGTATATGTACCTTACTTCTCCTTTGGCTTGCACCTAACGGTCAAGTTTGAGCGTAGTGCGGGATTTCGGAGCGCTTTTCTGTCAGCCAAGCACAAATTTTGATAGAAGCACAAAGCTTGATTTAACCACTGAACCGCCACTTTTGGGTAGGTGCTGTTGAACTAAATCCCGCATAAGCGGGATAGCTTTTCAAAATTACCCGATTCTTTCTATAATTCGGAATTTATTCACCTTAAAATTTCAGAATAAGAGAAAGAAATCGGGTTTTACCCACATAATTCATGAGGGGTTCGTGGTGAAAGGTTGGAGGCCAATAGAAATGGGCGCTCGTAAAGATTTTTTTCCGCAGGCATAGCCTTAGCTATGTTGAGGACAGAAAATCGAACATGTGCCCATTTATGAAGGCATCCAGCCTTGTAATAGAAGCCTTCATGAATTATGTGGGTTTACCATTGTAGAGCGAGCCATGGTGCTTGTTCCGGGGTTTGAAAATGTTGTACGTAAATTGAAAAACAGGTTACATTACAATAACCGCCTACCTGGCTTGAATAAAAATGCCATTGCACTGCCGTCTTTGAAGAAGGACACCAAACTTCCAGTTGTTCTGAATCGTCAGGAACTCAAAGAGCTTTTTGCTGCACCAAGCCTTCTAAACAACGCATTGTTTTAACTAAAACAGCTGCTTCCAATATAAAACCATCATTGCAGTGGATCATCATAAACACAAAAACCTGCAATATGTCAAAGATCGTCCGTTCATTTTCATTTTAGAATCCACCCAAAACCGCCGATAAGCACATAGTTTTCAGGGGTAATACCATGGGATGTAGTTCAACATAGACTCATCGCTGGGTCTTGCAGACCGCTCAGAGTCCTATTTATTATGGGCTGTAATTCTTTCATTCTATTTCAATTATATAAATAAATTTCTTTACCATTTCAACTTGCTGTGTCAATGTTTTACCTGTCAATGAATTTACCGTTTGTAGTTTTGGTGGACTTGGTAATAAATCTATTAAAACTGTCAGGTAACTCGATTTAACTGCATATGAAGCATTCTCTGCCCCACCGTGTTTTGCGTTAATTATGCCAATTAGATTACCTTGGCTGTCAAAAAGAGGTCCACCACTATTACCTGGCTGAACAGGTGCTGAAATTTGATAGGAGGTAATATCATCTTGAAAACCTGTACGAGAACTTATAATTCCGCCTGGTATTCACAGATATCTTCAAATACTTTGACCAAATCTACTTCCTGATGATAATTTGTTCCAATGTGTTCCACAGGGATTTGTCCGGTTATAGCTAAAACGGGCGAGCGTTCTTTTTTTGCATTGTACAATCCATTTACCAAATGCAAAGCTCCCGGGCCAACCGTACTGGCGCAAACGCCAATATTTCCATTCAGTTCGCCTTGCGCAA
>JBGTFX010000464.1:0-4717 GCA_041747055.1 Balneolaceae bacterium | reverse complement strand
GCTGTTGATGAAGTCCATGATGCCCTTGAAGGTTTATTAAGACCTGAAATTTCTGAAGAAGTTAAAGGAATGGTTACCGTTCGCGAAGTATTTAAAGTATCCAAAGTAGGTACTATTGCCGGTTGTTATGTAACAGAAGGAAAAGTCAGCAGAAACAATCCAATTCGAATTATCCGAGATGGAGTTGTCATTTGGGAAGGAGAAATTGATTCGCTGAAACGTTTTAAAGATGATGTGAAAGAAGTGCAGTCAGGTTATGAGTGCGGCATCAGTATAGTGAACTTCAACGATATTAAGGTTGGTGACGAGTTTGAAAGTTACACCGTTGTTGAAGCGAAACGGAAATTGGAAGATGCCAGATAAGGTGACCTTTTATGAGTATTCGAACCGAGAGGCTTGGGTCTGTTATTCAACGAGACCTGGGTCAAATTCTACAGCGTAATTATCAGCCATCAGGTGCTTTTATAACCGTTACAAAGGTGAAAGTAACGCAAGACCTATCTATTGCTAAAGTGTATTTGAGCGTTTTTACTCAAGATCGTGATGTACAATCGATATATAAATTTATCGATGACAAACAGGACGAAATTCGCTACGAACTTGCGTCAAAAATTAAAAACCAGGTTCGTCGTATACCTGAACTTTTATTCTTTGAGGACGATACTGCCGAGTACGTTAATAAAATGGATAAGCTTTTTAAAAAAGCACGAAGCCAGCGTAGCGATAACAACGATTCGGACAGTTAAATTATGGCTAAAAAAGCCATTCCTATTTCTGAACTTCCTGTTTTTGATTCTAAAACAGATTCTACCTTTTCTCCCCAACCATTCATTACAGGGTCTATTATTTTAATGGATAAACCACTGGAATGGTCAAGTTTTGATGTGGTTCGATTTGTTCGAAATCGAATTCCTCCAAAAAAAGTTGGACATGCAGGAACACTTGACCCTTTGGCTACCGGACTTCTTATCTTATGTTCAGGTAAGGCCACGAAATCTATATCAATGATTCAGAATCAGTCTAAAGAATATATAGCTACTATAAAATTTGGTGAATCTACTCCAAGTTACGATGCTGCACTGCCCGCTGACGAAACAATGGACTGGAAGCACGTTAACAAAAAAATGATAGAACAAGCTATTGAAAATTCTTTTACGGGAGTGATTTCGCAAGTACCACCCATATTTTCTGCAATTAAGGTGGATGGTGAACGTCTGTATAAAAAGGCAAGACGTGGCGAGAAAGTTGAAATTAAAGCAAGAGAAGTAGAAATTTATTCTACCGAAATATTGGAAGTGGATCTGCCCTATATTAAAGTGAAAATTCACTGCGGAAAAGGAACATATATTCGTTCATACGCACATGACTTAGGTATAGCTGTGAATTGCAGGGCTCACTTAACAGGATTGAGAAGAACGCGAATTGGAAATTATACCGTTGAGAATGCACTTTTACCCGAAGAGTTAAATAAAATGATGGAGGCCATCAATAATGGCTAAATTGGTTTTTCTTAAAGATGTTGCTCGTGATGAGAATACAGTGCTATCGGTAGGGACGTTTGATGGAGTACACGCAGGACATAAAGTGCTTGTGAATAACGTACTGGAAAAAGCCAAGAATAGATCTGCCAGAAGCGCAATTGTCACTTTTGATCCCCACCCAAGAGACATCATCAACCCGGGTACCGCCGGTATAAAACTACTCAGCACACTCGAAGAACGATGCGAACTGTTGGCTGATTTAGGAATTGATCAAATGATTGTTATCCCTTTTGATCGGGATTTTTCATTATTAACATCTCATGAGTTCGTAAAAAAAATAATCTGGGATAATATTGGTGTAAGCGAATTTGTGATTGGCTATGATCATCAGTTTGGCAGAGACAGAGAAGGTACAATTGAAACCGTTCAGGCGTTAGGTAAGGAGTTGGGATTTGACACTCATGTAGTTTCTGAACAGGAAGTCGAACATAAGACTGTAAGCAGCACAGCTATTAGAAACGCTTTGCAGGAAGATGGTGATGTAAAACTTGCCGCGAAATTTTTAGAACGCTATTACATTCTTAACGCAACTGTAGTTCATGGAGATAAACGTGGAAAAACAATAGGTTATCCCACTGCAAACCTACAAACAAAAACTCCCAATAAGATTATCCCGAAAAGAGGTGTTTATGCCGTTTGGGTGCGGGTTGAAGGAGAGTATTATTCAGCAATGATGAATATTGGGATACGCCCAACTTTCGAAGGAGTGAGTGAAACTATGGAAGTTAATATTTTTAATTTTTCTTCTGATATATATGGGCAAGAGGTTCAGATTCAATTTGTCGATCGGATTCGTGATGAGCAATCTTTTGATGGAGTTGAGGCATTGAAAGCCCAATTAAAAAAAGACGAAAGCGGTGCAAAAGAAATATTGAAGAAGATTTCTCCCGATATTGCAAAACAACATAAATAAGCTTATTTTTATTAGCTATAAAATAATAGAACATTTATAAAAGTTTGAAATGAGTATAAGCAAAGAAAAAGTACAAGAAGTAATTACTAAGCACGGCGGATCTGCAGAAAATACGGGTTCAACAGAGGGTCAGATTGGACTGCTGACAGCGCGGATTAACCATTTGACAGAGCATTTAAAAGAAAATAAAAAAGATCACTCATCACGTAGAGGTTTATTGAAAATGGTTGGTCAAAGAAGACGATTGCTCAATTACTTAAGGGACAATGATATTATGAAGTATCGTGAGCTGATTAAAGAGCTCGGAATTAGAAAGTAAGCTTTTCCAAAGGCGCGTATTAATACGTGCCTTTTTATTTTTATGAAGGTAGTGTTTGGCTATTCTCACCGCCTTTTATAGTTGTACAGATCACTGAATAGCAGTAAATCGATTAATGAATAAGAAAAGAAGACAATGAAAGAAGATTTTAGAAGTGTAGAATTTGCACCCGGTAAAACCATTTCAGTAGAGACAGGCCGTCTCGCGAAATTGGCAGACGGTGCAGTAATGGTACGAATGGGCGACACCATGGTACTTTGTACTGTAGTAAGTGCGAAAGAGTCAAAGCCGGGACAAGATTTTTTCCCTATGGTTGTGGATCTAAGAGAAAGTTTTACAGCTGCCGGTAAATTTCCGGGCGGTTTTATGAAGAGAGAAGGACGTCCTTCTGATGGAGAAACATTAGCCAGTCGTTTAATTGACAGAAGTTTACGACCACTGTTTCCAAAAGGATATGTGAATGAAACTCAGTTTATATGTCAGATTTATTCTTCTGATGGTCAGAACGAAGCTGACGTTTTAGGTGCATTTGGTGCATCAGCCGCAGCTCATATTTCTAGTATTCCGTTTGATGGTCCCATGTCTCAAGTGAAAGTGGGTAGAATTGATGGCGAGATTGTAATCAACCCAACCATTGATGAGCTTGAAAAGAGTGACATGGACGTGATTGTAGCCGGTACAGCTGATAGCGTGATCATGATTGAAGGTGAGATGAAAGAGATCAGCGAAAAAGAGATGCTTGAAGCCATGAAAGAAGGCCATAAAGCAATTATTAAGCTCTGTGAATTTCAGGAAGAACTAAGAAAGGAATTCGGCGTAGAAAAACGTGAATTCACAGCACCTGAACCTAATGTGGACTTTGAAACGAAAGTTGCCGATAAAGTTGGTGATCGTTTGAAAGAGATTGTTTCTTTAGGACTCAGTAAAGAAGAATACAGCAGTAAAAACCGTGAAATTAAGCAGGAAATCATCGAAGAAATTACTGCAGAAGAAGGATACGAAGAGTCAGGTGATGAAATCTCATCTATCTTTGGAGATCTTGTTAAAGAAGCTCTGCGAAATAACATTCTTGAGAATAGAAAACGTATTGACGGTCGTGCTCCGGAAGATATTCGTGATATCTGGACTCAGGTAGGTTATCTTCCAAGAACTCACGGATCAGCGATATTTTCACGAGGCGAAACTCAGGCACTTGTCTCTGTAGCATTAGGTACAAAACGAGATGCACAAAGTGTGGATACGTTGTTCTATGAAGAGGACAAAACTTTTATGCTGCATTACAACTTCCCTCCATACTGTGTGGGTGAAGCCGGATTTATGCGCGGACCCGGTAGACGTGAAATTGGACACGGTCATCTGGCAGAAAGAGCAATACGAATGGTAATGCCTGAGTTTGATGACTTTGCGTATGTAATTCGTGTTAGATCAGACATTACAGAATCAAATGGTTCGTCTTCTATGGCATCCGTTTGTGGTGGATCAATGGCGTTGATGGACGCAGGTGTTCCTCTTCCAAAACCGGTTGCAGGTATTGCAATGGGAATGATTGTTGGAAAAGACAACACCGTTGTGCTTTCTGATATTCAGGGAGAAGAAGATCACATGGGCGACATGGACTTTAAAACTGCCGGTACTGCTGATGGTATTACCGCAACTCAAATGGACATGAAAGTTCAGGGAATTAGTTTTGAACTGCTTGAAGAGGCTTTAGAACAAGCCCATAAAGGACGTCTTCACATTCTCGAAGAGATGGCGAAAACCATTTCTGAGAAAAGAAAAGAGATTTCTCAATACGCACCGCAGTTTATTAGAATGACAATTGACGGTGACCATATCGGTGCGGTAATTGGCCCGGGCGGTAAAGTAATTCAGGCACTTCAAAAAGAGACAGATACAGAAATCTGGATCGAAGAAGATGATCAGGGTAAAGGGCAGATTACAATT
>JBGTFX010000463.1:0-19484 GCA_041747055.1 Balneolaceae bacterium | reverse complement strand
CAGCTGGCGGTTCAGTTTGCGGCAGAATTTGGCTGCGAAGTTATTGCCCATGGCTGCACGGGAAAAGGAAACGATCAGGTTCGGTTCGAAGGATATATCACCACATTAAATCCTGAGCTTAAAATTATAGCGCCGGTGCGGGAGTGGAGCATGGGTCGGGATGAACAGATTGCCTACGCCATTGAAAACGGGATTCCTGTAGATCAGACACAAAAAAGTCCCTATTCATACGATGAAAACATGTGGGCAAATACCGGTGAGGGAGGTGAAATTGAAAATCCTGAGCTCATTCCACCCATCGAAAATATCCTGAAGTGGGCAAATACTCCGCAGCAGGCGCCGGATAAAGACGAACTCTTAAAAATTGGATTTGAGAATGGTGAACCGGTTTCACTCAACGGAATAGAGTACGACAAAAAAGATCTGATTCTGTTGCTGAATGAAATCGGCGGCAAACATGCCGTTGGTGTTTTTCACCTGATCGAAGACCGGATTGTTGGCCTGAAAGTGAGAGGCGTTTATGAAAATCCTGCGGCTACCGTTTTGATTCAGGCACACAAAAACCTGGAACAGCTTGTATCAACCCGGGAGGAAAATGAACTGAAAGGGTTCATGGATCAAAAATGGGCATACCTTATATATGGTGCCAAATATTTTGAACCGGTGATGGATAACATCCGAGCCTTCATCAACGAGCAAAACAAAAAAGTAACCGGAGAAGTAACCCTCCGACTTTACAAGGGGAATTGCGATGTGGTGGCGCTAAAATCTCCCTATTCGCTGTTTGATGAAAACCTCGCTACTTTTAATAAGTCAGCTGCTTTTAACCAAAATGCATCTGCCGGATTTATTGAGCTATGGAATTTACCGCAAAAAACGGCGTATCAATTAAAACAGACCGTGAAGAAAGAGGTTGTGTAGTAGATGAATCTCCCCTTGAGGGGAGACCATAATCATCGTTCAGATGATTAATGCGAGGGGTAATATGGAAGTGTGTAAATTCATTCAACTTTATCCCTCGTCTGCTTCACTTTGTTCAGCATCCACTCCCCTTGAAGGGAGATTTAACACATTAAATTAAAGAATACAATGTCTAAACTTTGGCAAAAGAGTACAACCGACACTGAATCTGATATCGCGAAACAAGTGGAGGCGTTTACTGTCGGAAATGATTACGAATTGGATCAGGTGCTGGTTCCATATGATGTTGCTGCTTCAAAAGTTCATGCTAAGGCACTGGAAAAGGCCGGGATACTATCCAAAAGTGAACTTAAGAAACTTCTTGAGGCGCTTGATGAGGTGCATTTGATCTGGGAAAAAAGTGAATTTGAGATTACCGTTGCTGATGAGGATATGCACACGGCAATTGAGAATTTTTTGGTTAAGAAACTGGGAGATCTAGGTAAAAAAATTCATACCGCCCGTTCAAGAAACGATCAGGTGCTAACTGCGATGCGGCTTTATGAAAAAAACAAACTCACAGACGTATTAAACGAGGCAAAGAATTGTGCATCCATGCTGCTTGATTTTGCCGATGCCCATACATCAGTACCCATCCCGGGATTTACACACACCCGAAAAGCAATGTTAAGCAGTTTGGGACTTTGGGCAGGCGGTTTTGCCGAGCTGCTCATTTTACAAATTCAGGCATCCGTTGGAGTATCATCACTCATCAATAAATCCCCACTGGGAAGTGCCGCCGGATTTGGAACTTCTTTTAATATTGACCGCGATTTTGAAGCGGATGAGCTTGGGTTTGATGATCCGCTAATTTGCTCAACCACATCGCAATTATCGAGAGGGTTTGTTGAACTTCAATTGGTCCAGTATCTGTCAGCGCTTACCTCAATTACCAATCGGTTTTCAGCTGATGTGATACAATACAGTAGTGAATCCACATTTTGGCTTGAGCTTGATCCGGCAGTCTGTACAGGCTCGTCCATTATGCCACAAAAAAAGAATCCTGACCTGGCTGAATTAATTCGGGGACATCACGCCGTGATAACCAGCCATTCCACAACATTACAAATGCTTACTACTAACCTAACCACTGGATATCACCGTGACCTTCAGCTATCTAAAGAGCCCGTAATTGACGCTCTTCGAAAAACCGAACAGACGCTAAAAGCCACCCAGCTTTTAATTGAAAACATGACTCCACATAAAGAGAATTTAGCCAAAGCTTGCAGCAGTGAACTATTTGCGGCAGAAGCGGCCTATAAACTGGTTCGGGATGAAGGCCTCTCTTTTAGGGAGGCGTACAAGAAATCTGCATCTAATCCGGAATTAACGGAGGGATTGAATGCTGAAACCATCATGAAGGAATACTCGCATTTGGGATCACCGGGAAACGCAGGTATAGAACGACTTAGAGAAAAGTTGGTTAACCTTAACCTCTGATGCTTTCATAAACCATAACCCTTTCTATATATCGTTACCTCACCTTTAAATTGGGTTTCTTATACATTGCCTGATCAATATTTTAAACCATATACATCATGAAAAAATCTCTCCCACTACTACTCCTCTGTTTCGTAACACTCATTTCCTGCAATTCTGAGCCGCAGACGTTTGATGAGCTTACCTTAAACATTGAAGAATTTCTTGCAGATGAGGAAGGAACCTACGCTATTGCATTTAAGGATTTAAACAATCCTGATAATCAATTTTTCATGAATGCAGACACTCTTTTTCATGCCGCCAGCACCATGAAAACACCGGTAATGATAGAAGTATTTAAACAAATTGAAGCTGGTCAGTTTTCCATTGATGATTCCATAACCATCAAAAATGAATTTACAAGTATCGTAGATGGATCAACCTTTCAGATTGATATCCAGGAAGACAGCGATGATCCAATTGAACATAAGGTGGGAGAAAAAGTGACCTTGTATGATCTCGTTCACGCCATGATTACTTACAGCAGCAATATCGCCACAAATATTTTAATAGAAATGGTTGGCGCCGAAGAAACCACACAAACCATGAGAGATATGGGCGCAGAGAATATTCAGGTTGTTCGTGGATTGTATGACATGAAAGCCTTCAACCTAGGCCTCAGTAACCGAACTACAGCTCGAGATCTCGCCATCATTTTTGAAAATCTTGCCCGTCACAAGTATTTAACAGAAGAATCTAACGAAATGATGATCGATATTTTAAAAGATCAGTTTTATCGGGATATCATTCCTCAAAATCTTCCTGCGGATTTAGAAATAGCAAGTAAATCCGGGTTTATAAGCGGGGTAAGACACGATTCAGCCATTGTTTATTTGCCCGATGGGCGGTCGTACGTACTCATATTTTTATCCAAAGAACTTCCTGATGAAAATCGTGGCCAAGAAAACGGTGCTACCGTTTCAGAAAGGATTTATAATTTTTACGATGCAAACTAATATCCGAACCACACGAATATTTGTTACTTTCAGTGAACTGCACATAAAAGTTGCTAACTTAACCCCCATGTCTATGCGATTTTCAAAGCTTTCCTTCATAATTTTATTTTTGTTTACTGCCTGTAGCGAGCAGAAATATGAACTGGATAACTACCCAAATTCACATTTACTACTCTCTGCACAAGAACTTTATGAGCGTTTACTACAAGACGAAATTTTTTTAATTGATGCACGAGAACAAACGGATGGAAATGTAATACCCGGCGCCACACACTTTCCTGCTGTTTCAACACTAATAGATCAGAATAATCCGGTGGAGTTCTTTCTGATTGGCCCGGAAACCTTTCAGGAATTAATGCAGAATTTGGGGTTAAATAACGATGACCGTGTAATCATTTATGATGATGGAAATGCTCTTGCTGCTGCACGACTCTTTTATGCCATGGATTATTATGGTTTCTCAAATGCCTCTGTATTAAATGGTGGTTTTGAGGGATGGTTGGCTGAAGAACTTCCCACTGAAAAGGAGCCAGTTATTCGTGAACCCGGAAACTTTGCATTTGATGTTCAGGAATTACGGTCTTGTGACTTTGAATACGTTTTAGCAGCTTCAGGGGCGGATGATAAAATAATTTTTGATGCACGATCAGCAGATGAATACACCGGGGTTGATGAACGGGCTCAAAAAAGTGGCCATATTCCCAACGCTGTAAATTTAGAATGGAATAAAGTACTAGAACAGGAGGGTATTCCGTATTTTCTTCCTGCTCAAATTATTCAGGATAAATATAGTGCATTAGGTATCACGCCTGATAAAGAAGTAATCCCCCACTGTCATACCAATGTACGTGGCTCACACGCCTATTTCACGCTCCGTTTAATGGGGTACGATTCAGTGCGCCCTTACGAAGGCTCTTGGTCTGAGTATGGAAACAGAGAAGATGCTGTAGTTCAGTAATCTTATAAATTTTCAATTATTTAACCCTCCGATTTGAAAAAAGCAGCTCTACTTTCGGTTTTTATATTATTGATTGGCTCAATGCTTATAGCAGAAAATGTCGTCGCTCAACAGATTGAAGATATCGATGCGGCGTTTGAAGAGGCTAGGCAATTGGCATTTGATGGAAATCGTACACAAGCAAGAGAACTGGCATATAGAATACTCGAGGAGTCGCACGATTATCATGATGTTAGAATCTTAATTGCCCGAACATACTCTTGGGATGAACAGTATTCCGATGCGCGCCGGGAACTTGAATATGTTTTGAAGAGTGTACCAAATCATAAGGATGCTTTGTCTGCTTTAATAGACACTAATATTTGGGCAGACAATCCAACCCAAGCTGTTGAAGTTGCTGTAATCGCCACCCGCTTTTATCCTTCGGATGAAGAGTTGAACCTTAAAAAAGCCCGTGCTCATATTTCGAATGATGATGAACGACAAGCTCATGCTGTGTTAGATATTGTTGATGGGTTCAACCCGTCAAGCGCTCCTTCCCGTGAACTTAGAAGAAGTTTGATTCGCTCAGGCCAGCGATATACTCTTACCGCTGCTCATACTCAAGATTGGTTTACTGATGTATTTGATCCTGCCGGAAAATCACACTTCCAGATTGGTCGAAGAACTCGTTACGGTTCAGTTATTAGTAGAATAAACTATTCTAATCGATTTGATACACAAGGAATTCAACCGGAAATTGATTTCTATCCATCACTCGTAAATGGATGGTATGGGTATTTAAATGTAGGATATTCCACCAGTACTCTCTTTCCAAATTTTCGTTTTGGAGCCGAACTTTATAAAAATATGCCTAAAGGTTTTGAGGCATCGGCCGGAGTTCGCTACCTGAACTTTGTAAATGGAAGTGTCATCATCTATACAGGATCTTTATCCAAATATTGGAGAAGTTGGTATTTTTCAGCCCGCCCTTTTTTTACCCCTAGTTCTTTTGGCGTTTCGCAATCTTTAAATCTTACCGCTAGACATTACTTTAATGGCCCCAGAAACTATATCACCTTAACCAGCGGTTTTGGATTTTCACCGGAAGAGAGACGGTTTCAGGATGTATCAGGAGATGTATTTCTTGTAAAATCCCAGCACATAGGGTTAAATGGGTTTAAAGCCCTCCGATATGACACAGCTATCTTTGGTGGAGTTGATATTTCAAACCAAGAACTTTCTTTTGATCCGGATAGGTTTATTCAAATCTACACGCTCAATATTGGAATACAGTATACTTTTTGATGATTTTTATAGCTGATTACCCAGATTGAGAAGGTTTTCATCCTCCGGGGATAGCTCCAATCCTTGCTGAACAACTTCCGCGGCCTTCTCTTTTTGTCCAAGCTGATTATAAGCTCTTGCCTTTCTAAAAAGCAGGTCTATATTATTTGATTCGACCTGTAATCCCTTGTTTACTACTGATAGTGTCATATCAGGCTCTGCCTGCCAAAAATAAAGATCCGCTATAGCTGCATAGGCTTCAATAACGGAATCATTTCTTAAAAGTACATCCCGAAACTCTTCTTCGGCTAGTTCATATTCATTCTCCCAGCCGTATGTTCTTCCAAAGAGAAGCCTGGCATCATGATTGTTTGGGTTTTCTCTTAACACCCTTCTCAAGATCCTTCGGGACTCTTCATATTCACCTGTAAATGCCATTTCTCTTGCTGTATTAAATAACTGATCTACACTCCGATTCAAAAGATTTTGATCTGAAAAATACTGCTCTTCTTCTTCGAGCATTTTACGTCTGTTCTCCATTTCGGGGCTAACAGGCATCAATTTATTTTCTGTCGTAACATATCGATTCATGCTCATGAAATTTTGCTGTTTCTTCTGAACAATTAATTTAACATCCTGATCCTCTACCACTGTCAATTTCATTCCATCACTGATTTCAAAAAGCTGGTTTCCAGACAAGAAAAAGTTGTCACTGATATAATCATCCATTTCATTTTTATTTCGCATTAATGGAATATTTCGATTGACTGAAAATTCTTTACTTGTATTTAATGCACCCCCCATCCAATGATCCTGATCTGGTTTTTGAAGGCCATAATTTGCACTTAAAAATTGTACCAGTGATGGAGTAACATCCAGATGTGATGATACACCTTTGAATACTTGTGGTTGTTTTAACCGTGGTGAATAGATCATAAATGGAACATGATATCGATCTATTCGGGTGGCATGAGGAACAGGAATCATACGATGGTCTCCTGTAATCACAAAAATAGTGTTTTCATAATCAGGCCTTTCACTATATCGGGCCATGAGCTCCTTAATTGCATCGTCTGTATACATTAAAGCTGAAAATATTTTCTGGTACTGAATGAACTCATCACGAAGATTTTCAGAAATTTCCAGTGTCTCTAATTGCTCATAAAATCGCTCTCTATAGAACTCATTTTCGGGAATAATAAACGGTTCATGAAAGTTAAGAGTAAAGAAAACATCCAGTCTTGGACTGACTGAATCAAATGTATCTATCTCTTCGAATGCTCTTTTATAAGTATCTTTATCACTATAACCCCATGTAAATCCTCCCTCAATTTCATCCATTTTTTGATAAGAATCATCAAAATGTGATTGATCAATCAACAGGTCTATTTGCTGTTGTTCTAGAAACAGGTCAAGCTTATCAAACCGGCTGTTATAACCACAAAAATAGGCTGTGTGATAGTCATTATTATTTAAAATAGTAAATAAACTATGATGATCAGGTGCACGGTACCCCAATTCCATAAAGCCTTGTTCTCCGTATGGAAGAGACGCTAATAGGGAAGGCTGTACATTAAACGATCGTCCGCTGGTGGATAAAAAATGGGTCCAGTTTAAACTCTCATCAGCTAGAGATTCCAGATAGGGAGCGAAGCCCTGATACCTTCCATGTGGCGACATAACTGAAGCGCCTAAACTTTCTACAATGATAAACACGATATTTGGCGAGCGGGAAAAAAAATCTAAATATTCTCCTAAAGGATCTTCATCGTTTCCGACGCGAATCAATGGATATTCGTCTCCCGAATAAGCAGCAATTTGATTTCCAAAAAATATCTTTTTGGCATGGCCATAAAATATACTTGACTTATTTGCCACCAAATTATATTCAACCTCTCTCTCATATTGTGACTGTGATGGGTACAAAAACAGGTATGATACTCCCATTAATAAAATACAACCAATTCCATATACACTAATTTTATCAGGTAAATTTAGTTTTAGAATTCCAAAATAAAAACTGAAAAACAGAACTGGGACCAGTATTAACGGAATAATTCGGCCAACTGTAAGTTCAACTGATGTATTAACCGTGTCGCTAATTTCACTTAAACTGTAAGCGAAAAAATCTGCTCCAAGTGGCGTCAATCCTTCCCCAAAATATTGAACCAACATTGCATAAACTATCAAAAACAAGATCATTAATATTCCTATAGACCATACAGCTGCTTTTTGATGAACATAATAAAAGGCTAAAAAAAACAGGCCAAAAAGAGAAGCAGTCAGGGAGAGGTATAAAAGATCAAAAAGGACTCCTGAGAGAAAAAGAGCAACGGCAGATTCAGGTAAAATAAATGAGTTATGAATAATGATATACTCATACATTCGAATCAACCATCCAACTAGAATAAATGGTATAATCAGGACAAATAGAACTGCTAAACCTTGTTTGATCTTCTCTTTGATAATCAATCACCTCAAGTATAATTTAATGGGCAAAATATATTTACTTGAACTTCTGATAATTGCATGACTTTTCAAATTAAATCCTTCGAAAATATACTTCAGCAGTTTTTACTTGATGAGACTCCGGAATCAGATTCTGCACACGATTTAGCCCACATCAAAAGGGTAGTGAAAAATGCCGTACAAATTTCAGAACTTGAGAACACTCCTTCAGACGTAACAATAATCCGCGCAGCAGCGTGGCTGCACGACTGCGTAATTCTTGCAAAAAATCATCCTGAACGTTATAAGGCCTCTACTCTTGCCGCAAAAAAAGCCGGGGATTTTTTATCCGATACAGATTTTCCCGCTAACAAAATAACGGCCGTTATGCATGCTATTGAGGCTCACAGCTACTCAGCCGGAATTCCACCTAAAACAATAGAAGCAAAAATTGTTCAAGATGCCGACCGGATGGATGCCCTTGGGGCTATTGGAATTGCACGCTGCATTCAGGTCGGCAGCTCATTTGGGGCAAGCCTGTATAATCCTGATGATCCCTTTTGCAAAAACCGTAAAACCAACGAAAAGAATTGGATAATCGATCATTTCTACGAAAAGTTGTTTAAACTTCCCGATTTGATGCATACGCAAAGTGCCAAAAAAATCGCACAGGTTCGTGTTGAGTATATGAAAGAGTTTTTGAAGATTTTGAGAAAGGAAATTTCTTGAAGCATATCTCAAAGACCTCCAAGGTTTCAAAAACCTTGGAGGTCGCGGTTATTTATCCAACTCACTAATCCCATGCTTGAGTAATTTTCCAGTGGTATCTAGAAATTGTTTCCCAAGTATTCCTTCTAACTCACCTTCAGCTTTTTTGTAAACTTTCTCCACTTTTACAGCAAGCTGTTCCCCATTTGTGGTCAGGGTTATCTTTGACTGTCTGCCGGACCTGCTTTTTTCAACTAATTCTTTTTTACGCAGCTTATTTATAAACCGGGTGATTGTGGATGGATCAAGTTTCATTTCTTGTGCAATCTCTTTTTGTGTACAACCCTTATCAGATCTTTTGACCATTAAAATAAGTTCAATATAGGAAGTAGCTAATCCAAACTCTTTAAAATGGTCATCAAAAAAGGTCGATATTTCTCGGGAAAAGGTGTTTAATGTATTGTGAATACTGTTCATAGGCGTTGGATTTGTATGTGCAATATAAACTGCATAAATCTTTTCTATAATCCAAAATGCATATTTCGTTTTCCCGATTCGAATTACGATCTTTTATGAACCTAATTGCTCTATGTATAAAGTACAGCTTAAAAATTTCGAAGGCCCCTTAGACCTGCTCTTGTTTTTCATCAAGCGTGATGAGCTTGATATTTACGACATACCTATCTCTCACATCACAAAAGAGTATCTTGAATACATCCGCTTAATGGAAGAGCTCGATTTAGATGTAGCAAGCGAATTTATCTATATGGCCAGCCTGCTTATGTCCATCAAGGCGAGAATGATGCTGCCTACTGAACCATCCGAAGACGATGAACTGGATGAGCATGATCCCCGATATGAACTTGTGCAAAAACTTCTGGAGTATAAGCGGTACAAGGAGATGTCGGAAAAGCTTGCGGTAATTGATGAAGAGACCCGCCAGAAATACTTCCGCGGATACCCCGAAGCAGACACCGTTGAAAAACAGGCCTCCGGTGAAGCATTAAAGGATGTTACGATTTTTGATTTGATGACCTCTTTTCAAAAGGTACTTGCAGATATTAAACGCCAGCATTCTTATCACAGAGTAGAAAAGGTAGAATCCACGATTGAAGATCAAACGGAATTTGTACTCACTTCGCTCCAAAAAAGAGGAAGATTATCCTTCCATGATTTATGCAAGGAAATAGGAAACCGTATCGTTATTGTGGTTACTTTTTTAGCCATCCTTGAAATGCTTAAAGAACAGCAAATCAATTTATTTATTGAAAGCAGCAACACAGATTTTTATATCGACTTAAAACCTGTGGATGAAATTATTGGGACCGAAAAACAACAACGATCTATATAATCATGAAAAAGTTATCTATTGCCCTTTTATTATCAGCATTTTTATTTAGCTGTCAGAGTACCGAACAACTTCAGGAAAATCGAAACCAGGATTTACTCTCCTACTCAGAAATCATCACGCCTGAACTTTTAAGAAACCATCTCGAAATTGTAGCCCATGATTCCCTTGAAGGACGTGAAGCCGGAACCGAAGGGGAACGGAAAGCGGCTCGATATTTGATCAATCAGTATGAAAGGCTTGAAGTATCACCTAAAGGCACAAATGGATATTTGCAACCTTTTATCCTGAATGCCGAACGTGTAGATAGCCTTGTTTACTACACCTACTATCTTGGAAATAACGAGATGGAACTGACTAATCACTCTGTAGAATCCACTATGGGCACCTCTGAATACATACGCCTTTTTGGGGGAGCTGAACCGCTTCAAGGTGATGTTATCTTTGGCGGATTTGGCGTAAACGATCCTTCCCGGGATATTCAGCACCTGGACGATGTGGCTATGAAGGATAAATGGGTTCTTATTTTTGATGATATTCCTTATGTGGTAGAGGGGGATACACTCATCAACCCGAATATTTCCAACAACCAACGGATTTCTAATTTATTGAGCCGAATTCAGGCGAAAGGTGTATTGGTAATTTCCGATATGGATTCAGATGAATTTGAAGCACTAATATCGGCTAATTCCGAAATGCTCGGGCAGCCGGAAAATATGCGGCTACAGTATTTGGATGATTCAGATAGGCCGGGTGGTTTTCCGCGAGCTTATACGTTAATTAGTCCCGAAATGGCTGCCAATTTCCTCAACCTTAGCTCTGTTGATGAAATTCAGGAATACCGTGATATACTGGTATCCAATATCACCACATTTGAGCCATACACTACTAACTATTTTATCGATTACACACCTTACTCCGGAACTGTTGAAATTGAAAGTAACAACGTCTTGGCATTTATTGAAGGTGAAAATCCTGAATTAAAAGATGAGGTGGTGGTTTTAGTAGCTCACTACGATCATATTGGTATTTCTCAGCCTGATGAAACGGGCAATCAAATTAACAATGGAGCGGATGACAATGGCAGTGGAACTGTAGCACTCCTGGCAATAGCAGAAGCTTTACAAAGTGCAGCGGACAACGGCAGAAAACTTGACCGAAGTGTTTTATTTTTACATGTAAGTGCCGAAGAGAAAGGGTTATTGGGTTCCCGCTATTATTCAGATCATCCCGTAATACCGATTGATCAAACCGTAACCGCATTTAATGCCGATATGATTGGGCGAAGTGATCCCGAAAATATCGAAAAAGGCGATACAGATTATGTGTACCTGATTGGCGGTGAAATCATCTCATCAGAATTAGACAGCCTTGTTCAGGTCGCAAATACTGAATCAGTAAACATGATGCTAGACCGAAAGTACAACGACCTCACTGATGCCAATCAATTTTATCGTCGAAGTGATCATTGGAACTTTGGCCGGTTGGATGTGCCGTTTGTGTTTTTCTTTACCGGTGTCCACGAGGATTATCATGCGCCGGGTGATGAGATCCATAAAATTGATTTTGATAAGCTATCCAGAATTTCACGTCTCATCTACACATCCACAATACAGGTGGCAAATTATGATGGACGGCCTCAAGTTGATAATGAGGAGTTTATTCGCATCACCCAAGATCAGCCGAGATAGTTCGGGATTTGGACTAAAATTTCCCCTTGAGGGGAGTGTACACGCGTGTTGTTCGCGTGGACGTGGGGTGTTTTCTCACTTTGATGTGTTTTTCGCTTGGGAAGGAGTGTAATTAAGCAAAGCTGGATCATTCGCTTAAATCCAAATCAAAGCTCAGCCAAGTCATCCCCCAACTCTCTTTGTTCGCCTCTCCCTTCGAGAGGCTGTGAGAAAATTAAAAAGTAAGTTACAAATAATCTTTTTTTGGAGCCTTTTTGATCACGGATATTCTCACGCCCTCTCGAAGGAGGACTTTTCTTTTTGTACGATTACTATCAGGTCAGCGACCTGAGTTACGTTTTAGCACGGATCGCTGATCTGCAAGCCATATCCTGAGCTACTATATTACCGGCCTTGAATAATAAAAGCGGCCCAGTTTCTTGGAGCTGCTGTTGATGGATCATTAATCATTGCAAGCTTTGCTTCTCTCAGGCTTTTGCTATAGCTGTGCCCGTCTCGAATTTGTTCATAAAAGTGAATCATTAATGTTGCTGTTGGTTGATCACTTACCCGCCACATCGAAACTACCAAATTAGAAGCGCCTGCATATATAAAAGCGCGGGTGAACCCAATCAACCCTTCTCCTCTGTAAATAGAACCCAATCCTGTATCGCACGCTCCAAGTACCACAAGATCAGCGTTCATCTCCAGGTTATAAATATCACTTAAATAGGCGATTCCATCATTATCTTCTTCGGGATAGAGTGCAATCCCGGAAAGCTTTGGATTTTGCTCATTTATAAATGCATGTGTTGAAAAATGAATAAATCCATACTGCTTTAACTGTTCAGACTGAAGGCGTGATTTTGTTGCTTCCTTACTATCCCAAACAACCGATCTATGAGGAAATAAAAATTCATTCCATGATCTGCGCTGGCGGAAAATTTCTGCGATAGATGATGTTTCATACGCTGTCAGAGGTAACAAACTTAATCTATTCTTGTTCCTTTCTGCCTCTCCTGTTTCAGAGTTGATAATCATTTCACTGAATGGAGATACTGCAAAAATATTTTTAGGATTAACCGGGCGGCTGTATTCCATGTATTGAAGCATTGTTGCCGATGGTGCATAGGAAATCTCAAAATTCCTTATTAAAAACGGCATTCTGTGATAGTTATCATCATCAACCGATTCCATTAAAAGCATCTCAAAAGGCAGGTAATGCAACATTTGATCAGCTACAATTACCAAGGACTTTGTAGTAATATGCTTCATCAGTGGAGCTAAAAGTCTATTATAAAGCGTGTGTGAAATATCGGTAAACTCATCTGTTCTCCTTGTTTTAACTAATTCCCGAATGCTGTTTACCTGATCTTCCAATTTCTCTGTTTTCCCAAGATGAATAAACTCATACTCTTTCTCATTTAATATCAAACCATACATATTTTCATCACTTATCACATATGTGATCATGGTTTGATCTTTTCCAATCAGCCGCCTTGCATCATCCAATGAGATAATGGATTGATCGTATTTAAGCGTATGGTAAGCCGAATATTCTCTTTCTAATTGATTGGTAAAGCTTTGCAGATCCCTACGAGTGTAAAAAAGTGAATCCTGAACAGCCGAAATAAATACTTCATCTTTATCCAATCCTTTTTCTTGCTCGGCAAATAACTGCTGATTTAATGAATTAATTCTATCATTATAGGATCGTTCTTCTTGCAAAACAGATTCAGGAACGCCTCCAAAAGATCTGGCCGATAGATCTTGCAAAAGTTCGAGGGCTATTCGGGACCTGCTTTTTTCTGCATAATGAAAGATTTCTTCTTTGTATGCAGGCAAACCGGTTTCCTGATAAAGTAAATTCAAGTTTTCAATGGCATCCGTATAGATTGAGTAATTTCGATCAACAAGACTTAATTTTGATGCTTCGTTTTGATAGGATTTCTGTAAATCATCAATAACTGAAGTAACGGTTTTTAAAATTTTTAAACTTCTCTCAAAGTTTTCAACACTGCCTTTTACTGCCATTTTTCTATATCCTTTCGACATTGCATAAAGGCTTTCAATCAACATAAGGGGATCAGCAACTTTGGCGAGATTCTCTATTTTCCGCTCAATTGAAAAATCTGAATAAAGAGCCGTTACAGCTGTTTGAAAACTCTTGAGTGCATCACCATATTTTTCTTGATCGTAATAAATGTTTCCTTTTAATAACTGTGCTTTGGCAAAATTTGGATGAGTTTCACCCAGCCTCTCTTCTGTAATTCTTATGGCGATATTGGCGTGATGAAGTGCCTCATCATATCGTTTCAAATCTTTATATAATTCACCAATGCTTAGATTTGGAGGGATAAGATCGGGATGAGTGCTGTTATATAATTTTTCTCTTACTGATATAGATCTTTTTAAATTATTTTCAGCTGCTGAATAATCCTTATTCTGAATATAAATTGATGCAAGATTTGAATATCCAATAGCTGTGTCTATATGATTAACACCTAATGTTTCTTCCTTCACACGCTGAGCTCTCTCAAGATATTCAGCAGCCCTACGATTATCACCTAAAGCGATATACGATAAACCGGCGTTGTTTAATGAAGCTCCCAGCCGACGATGGCCGGATCCTAACTCTGACTCTAGTATCCTGTACGCTTGTATAAAATAATCCGCTGCCTGACCATAATCTCCCATGAAATAGAAAATTGTGCCAATGTTATTATAAATCGATGCTGTTTCGAAGTGCTGCTCTCCATATAGAATTTGGGTATGCACCAACGCTTCTTGGTACTGATCCATCACCTCCTCAATCATACCCAACCTGCGATAAGCTATTCCCAAATTAGTATGAGCTTGATTTAAAAGTTCACGAATTTCATTAGTTCTCTCATAACCATCAACTGCTTCAATCCCCGCCAAGTAATTATCTACTGCTTTCTGATAGTTACCTTTTTCATCTTCGTAAAAACCTAAGCTTAAATGTGCTCTGGATAAGGTTATTTGTTGAACATCACTTCTTTTGGTAATAATATGAAGTTTCTCAATCCAAGGTTCTGCTTCGTCGAGGGTTGAATTGTCATCAGCTAAAAACACCCGATGTGCATAAAGAATGACAAGTTTATTTATATCATTATTTAGTTTCTCTTTAACCAATTGTTCAGCTGCTTCCAATTCTCTTTCAGCTCTTTTGAAATCATTGATGCGCCTGTTAACAACTACCTGGTGCATTTTTAGCTCAAAGCACATTTCAGTGATTTCATCACGGTTGCAGATTGTCTCCTCTAATTCGTCGAACTGTTTTCGTGCTTCTTCGAAATTACTTTGTTTAAATATTTCAACTGCGGATTTTAGCTGCTCAGCGAGAGAAGATTGAGCTGTAGAAACAGAAGGGAAAATAAAAAATAAACATAGCAGGATAGCCTGAAATCGAAAGACTAAATCAGTGGTAAATAGATGCATTAAATGAATGACATCATTCTTGATAAATGAGCAATTTCTTTGATACACGGGAAGAAAAATCTTAGTTCAGGCTTATTTATAGTACTGAACGTATCCCAAATTGTAAAGTTTATTCAGCCTTACCAAACAGTGCTTTTACAAATGACTTGCTTTCAAAGACTTGCAGGTCTTCAATCTGTTCTCCCACACCGATATACTTTACCGGTACACTAAGTTCATTAGAAATACCAATGACGATGCCACCTTTTGCAGTACCGTCTAATTTCGTAAGAATTAGGCCCGTTACATCCACTACTTCTGTAAATGCTTTTGCCTGCTGCATGGCATTTTGTCCGGTTGACGCATCCAATACCAGCAAGATTTCATGAGGAGCACCCTCCACTACTTTGCCCATCACCCGTTTAATTTTGCCCAGCTCTTCCATCAAACCTTTTTTGTTATGCAGGCGTCCGGCGGTATCGACAAATGCGATGTCCGTTCCTTTTGCTAAGGCAGATGCAACCGTATCGTAGGCAACGGCTGCGGGATCGGCGTTTTGTCCCTGTTGAATGAGAGGAACATCTGCCCGTTCACTCCAAATTTTCAGTTGATCAACTGCAGCAGCCCGAAATGTATCTGCGGCACCAAGAATCACTTTTTTTCCGGCTTTTTTATACATCGAAGCCAGCTTGCCAATGCTTGTCGTTTTACCCACACCATTTACACCCACAACTAAAACAATGTGTGGTTTGTGATCAAATTCTGCTTGGAATTCTGCAGGTTTATCGGGTTTATTCTCTTTTAATAGAGAGGCTGTTTCTTCTTGCAAAATATCCTGCAACTCGCCCTGAGTCACAAATTTATCCCGGGCAACACGCGCTTCAATTCTGTTGATGATTTCGATGGTGGTTTTTACACCCACATCTGAGGATATTAAAATATCCTCCAACTCATCCAGAGTAGAGGCATCAACCGTATCTTTGCCGGCAAATGTTTTCCCAATCTTATTAAGAAATCCCTCCCGGCTTTTTTCTACTCCCTTTTCAAGTTTTTCTTCTTTTTTTAAACCAAGTTTGTCTAACCAACCCATATTTTCATTTAATTAAATTCTGCGCCTTCTAAAATCAATTTATATCTGTAAAAGTAATCAATAAAAGAGATGATCATTACGATTAGCGATGCCATCATCATAAAAGTATGAACCGATGACATATCGGGAAAAAAGAATACTGTTAACCAATATAAAGCAAGTATATTTACAGATACTTTACCCGACATGGTGGACATGGCCACTTTGCCCCGTTCACGTTTAATATACCAGGAACCCAACATAATGAGAACATCCCTGATTATTCCAATCACAAAAAACCAAAGTGGAATCCAACCCAGCCATACTGTATAAAAGAATAGCACAAACGCCATTATTTTGTCAGCCACAGGGTCTAATACTTTACCCAATTCTGATATTTCGTTTCGTAACCGTGCTACTAAACCATCTAAATAATCCGATATCACTCCATAGAATATAAGCCCTAAAATCAGAATATTGACTTCTTTTTGATTTTCGTAGTGGAAATAAACAATCGGCAGGGCAACAAGAACTCTAGTAAGAGATATTAAGTTCGACCAGGTGAATATATCATCCCTAACCAATACCTTTTTCCCATCAACGTTCATCACTTCTCTCATGGAGTGAATTCTTTTATTAATTTTCTAATTATAAAGTACAATATTTACAACTGTAAAGTATATAAGATGAAACATACGGAATCTGACAATTCTCACCCACAGGATAATTGCTTATTAGAAGTACAAAAATCTTCGCGAAACGTATTCGATGGTAAATTGCTAAAAGTTTACGTTGATGATGTTTTACTCCCCGATGGCTCCACGTCTACCCGCGACTGGATTAAGCATCCCGGTGCCAGTGCAATTGTGCCTGTTTTTGATGATGGTACAATTATGCTGATTAAGCAGTTTAGATATCCTTCACGACGAAATTTCATTGAAGTTCCCGCCGGAAAAATTGATTCCGGAGAATCACCAAAATCAACCGCAGAGAGGGAGCTGACCGAAGAAACCGGGATAACATGCAAATTCATAGAAAAAGCGGGATCGTTTTTCCCCGCTATCGGTTATGCTGATGAAGAGATCTATGTTTTTGTGGCTTGGGGATTAACACAAACCGATCAGGATGTAGATGATGATGAATTTATAATAAAACACAGAGTTCCGTTTTCAGAGGCATTGAAACTTATCTATTCCGGAGAAATACAGGATGCCAAAACCATTTGTTCAATAATTCAGGCTCATCAATGGTGGTTAAAAAACAATCCATTTCCCGTTAATTTTTCTTGATGACCCCCTCTTTTTTTGCCAGATCTACTAGTGATTGATGAAGGTTATCGCGAGTAATATCTCCACGTATGACAAGTTCCTCAATTTCATCACCGGAAAACATCATCAAACAGCCACTTTCTATTAATCGCTGATCAAAATTCCGGGGGTCACTGATTTTTAACTTATCAACATTGAGCCCGTTTGGACTGATTGCCAAATCCACCAGACAGTAAAATTTGTCTTCAGGTTGATCTCCAAATTCAATAATATCTACTTTTGTTTTTTCAAGTGCTTTCATCATCTATCTGTGTCTTTCTATAAAATCACGTGCTTTCACAAGTTCAAGTACTTCATCGGTTTCTGCATCAATAATTTTTACCTGAAATAGGCTAATAATCGCCTGACTATTTAACGTTTCCAGCGTCTCATTTAGAGTATCACACTCCTCTATTTCGCTCACCAAATCGTTTACACCCTGTACGATATATTTTATTTTTTTTGTTCGTTTTGGCTGTTCTTTTTCCGGCTCCTCAAAATAATTTCGAATTGCCTCTTCTGTTACGTACCAATGTACTCCCAGCTTTTTTCCTTTAATCTTTCCATCCCGAAGATAAGCTCTGATCGACATTTTACTCATGCCAAGCATTTCATGCAGATCATCAACTGAATAGAGAGTTAAAGAACCAATTTTTTTAGGCATAAACGTCTTTTTAAGTTCAATTTTGTCAATACATTAATCTAATAATAATTCTATTAAAATATTATATCAATAACTATTAGTTATACATTGTGCGCATGACGCACATTAGATTTGTTTTGAACTCCCATTTCGCCGTATGTTGTACATAATTGATTGAAACAAAAGCTCATCTTCTACTCAATCATTCTCTTTCCAAAACCAAATTAAATTCTATAGCTACCCTCTCATCGGCTTTCAACGTTCCAAAGAAGGCCGTTGGCGGATCTACGTTATAATCTCTCATATTCAGGTTGTAAGATCCTTCCACTTTTATTCTATTCTCATCAAATAATTCACCCAGTGTTTCAAATTCAACAGACCGGGTTTCACCCGCAATCGATAAAGAACCTTTAACATTCAGCACTTTACCGTTTTCATTGGATCCTTCACCCACTACTATTTCATCCCATATGAATTTTATTTCGGGATGATCGTCTGCGTTCAAGGCCTTTCGCATATCGCGATTCATTCTGCTGCGACCACTTTCGAGCTTTTCTACCGGCACAATTACCTGAAGGGTATCAACTCTTTCGCCACTCCATTTTTCTATATCAGTTAACCACTCTTCTCCCACTTGAAAGAGAATACTAAACTCCGTTGCTTCACTATCCCAACTGTGTAGTGTAGAGCCTCCTTTTATGATCAGTTCACTTTCATCAGCTAATACAAGATTTACCTTTTCATTGCTTTGTGAGCTAAAACCAATCAAAAATAATAGTGATATACTTAGAAGAGATAGTATTGCGTGCTTCTTTTGATGTTCCATAAGATCAGCCGTTTTAAATAAAATTTATACATCCTATAATTAAAACGGCTTGAACTTCATTCTCTCATAAAAAAAATTTTATTCTGCGGGAACAGGGGACGTTTTGCCTGATGCCAAAAAAGCTTCTTTTTTCTCGGTTATATACTCTTTTATATCATTCGCAGTGATATAAACAACAGGAATTAATACCAGTGTAATGAGTGTGGAAGCAATTAAACCGCCAATTACTACCCTAGCAAGGGATGCCTGTATTTCGCCGCCGGCTCCAAGGCCAAAAGAGAGTGGCAAAAGCCCAAGAACGGTTGTCAGGGTTGTCATCAAAATAGGACGCAATCGTAATTTACCTGATTCAACAACAGCTTTATATACGCTTAAATTTTTATCGCGTCTCATCAGGTTGATGTA
>JBGTFX010000462.1:0-5878 GCA_041747055.1 Balneolaceae bacterium | reverse complement strand
GTTGATGTAATCCACAAGCACAATGGCGTTGTTCACCACAATTCCAATGAGCATAATTACCCCCATAATGCTTTGCATATTCATGGTGGTTCCGGTCAAAAGCATGGTAGGAACAACTCCTACAATTGCCACCGGCACCGCAAACATCACAATTATTGGATCCAGGAATCGCTCGAATTGTGCTGCCATTACCATATAAATCAACACAAGAGCCATTATGATGGATATGATGTAGTCGGTTTGAGCTCTCTGTTGCTCCTCATATTCACCGCCATATACAATCGAAAATCCGGATGGCAATGCAAGATCTGAAAGCTCGGCCTGTATATCCCTTACGGCTTCGCCCAGGGGAACGCCACTAATTAAATTTGCTGATATATACGTTACTCTTTGCCCGTTTACTCGACTAATACTTGTCGGCCCTCTTGACGATTCCTGTTTGATAACCGTAGAAACCGGTATCGTTTGTCCGGAAGCGGATCTTACTGAAATGTTATCGAGATCTAAAGTGCTGCCCCTGTCCGATTCTTGAAGTCGAACGGCAATATCAAATTCATCACCTCCCTCACGAAAAACTCCGGCTCTTGAGCCTCCAACATTGGTTTGAATAGCGTCAGCAATATCGCGCCCGGTGAGTCCCAGCTGGGAAATTTTATCCCGGTCAAATATTACATTTTGTTCAGGGCGACCTTCCTGCCGATCGGATCGGGCTCCACGAACTGATGGAACTCGTTCCATTCGCTGGACAATTAGATCAGCAATTTGATCTGCCTGTGCCAAATCATGGCCGCGAAGTTGCAGCTGAACAGCCTCTTCTCCACCTCCGGATCCAAATATTCTGCGTAAAATCCACAGTCCGGTCTGAGCCCGAACTCTAAATTCTCCCCCCGGAATGGTACCTTCAATTTTGTCTCTTATTTCATCTGCAAGCGCATAAGTACTTATGGTTCGCTTACTTTGATCGATCATTGTCAGCTCAACTTGCGCCCGGCCCTCACGAACATCCGTTGATACATACTGCACCTGATCCATTGGGGCAATTGCCGTAACTCTCGCCTTTAATTCTTCAAGATATTGATTAGATACAGCAATGTTCATCCCCTCGGATAAATAAAAATCAATTCGAACTTCATCAGCTTCCGTTTCCGGTGCTAATTCGTGTGCAATAAATGTCCAACCATATCCTGCGCCACCAAGAAGAACAGCTGTGATTCCAAAAACTACATATCGTCGCTTTATAGCCGTTTTTAACAGGTTGCTATATCGGTTTTCAACTCTTTCAAACAATCGCTGAAATCGCCCTTTATCTTTTTCGGTGATTTCATCATTGGTTTTTATTGTCATGAACTTGCTTGCCAACATCGGCACAAGCGTTAACGCTACCAAAAGTGAACAGAGCAGTGCAAAAACCACAACCAGTGCCAACTCTTGAAACAGAGTCCCCGTAATCGTTTGCATAAATACAACGGGGAGAAAGATTACAGATGTGGTCAGGGTTGATGCGATTATTGCCCCGCCGACTTCCTGAGTTCCAACAAGGGCACTTTCACTCAACGATTTCCCATTATTCCTTAATCGAACAATATTTTCAAGCACCACAATGGCATTATCAACAATTAGACCCACGCCCAGGGCAAGCCCACCAAAACTCATTTGATTTAGGGTTAACCCCGAAAAGTAGAGCAAGCCAAAGGTGGCTATAATAGATACAGGAATGGCTAGTGATATAATAAACGTAGTAGAGCCATTTCTTAAAAACAGGTATAAAATAAATACTGCAAACAGGGCTCCCCAAATTGCAGATTGCTGTACGTTATCAATTGAATTTTTGATGAAGTCACTTTGATTAGTAACAATCATCAGGTTTATATCCGGCCTTTCTGCATTAATTAGCTCAAGTTCCCTTTCAATCCCTTCTGAAACGGCCACAGTGTTTGCGCCGGTTTGTTTTCGGATTCCCATCCGAATCATCGGTTCATCATTAATACTTACGAGCCGTCCAATATCCCGGAAACCGTCTACAACCGTAGCAACGTCTTTCACCCGGACCGGTTTGCCGTCTATGGAGGTTATAATGGTTTCGCTGATCTGGTTCGTGTCAGTAAATTCGCCCAATGTTCGCACATAAAGTTCATTTACCCCTTCTCGAACATTACCACCCGGAAGGGTACTATTTTCTGCTACAATTGCATTTCGAACATCCTGTGCCGTAATTCCACTGGCATTTAGCCTATCCCGTTTCAGCTCAACCCTTATCTCTCTGTACACTCCTCCCCATACATCAATGGCCCCAACACCGGGGATTTGCTCCAGGCGTTTTGATATATCTCTTTCTAATATTCTTGTCAGTTCGTCAAGTTGTCGGGTAGACTGCGCCCCCACGATAACGATTGGCGAATCATTTGGGTCAAACTTTCGCACCCGGGGCGGATCAGCTTCTTCAGGCAAACTTCTGCGGACCCGGTCCAAAGCGGCCCGAACGTCATTAGCGGCCTCATCAAGGTTTGTATTGCGCGAAAAATTCAAATTTACTCGACTTCTCCCCTCTTCTGAGACCGATGTCATTTCATCCAGATTAGCAACACCCGAAAGGGCATTTTCGAGTTGATCTGTAATGATGGTTTCAATCTCTTCGGGACCCACATTATCATAGTCCACCTGAACGGTGAGACGTGGAAATTCAATAGGTGGTAATAGATCTACAGGCAAAAACCGAAATCCGGTAATTCCCAATACTATGACAATCAAATAAACCATTGTCGTTGCAATGGGCCGCTTTATGGAGGTATCTGTAATTCCCATGATTAAGACCCTTGAGGGTTATTAATTGCTTGTTGATTAGCTAATTCACGCTCTTCCATAATACTCCTCAACAGATCCTGTGGTCGCATATTTTGCATGTTCACGATTCTATTCCATGAAACAGCGCGTATTTTTGCGGCGCCATCTCCACCTACCAGCAAATTTTGCCCTACGGTTACAACCCAATCTCCGCTGCTAATACCTGAAACACCAACCGATTCACGGCCTTTTGCAATAACGTTTATCGAAACAAACTTAACGGCTGTTGCGTCGCTTAATGGAGGTGGGTTCGAACTGTCAATCTGTTCTGATGGCTCAACTTCCGCACCAAAGCCAGGGGCTACATAAACACCCGTCTCACCTGTCCTTGGATGTCTGTATACTGCACTTAAGGGAATAATGGTTGCCTGCTCAGATTCTCCGTAAAAGATATCTACTGTTACAAACATTCCCGGCATCAGAATATCACGGGTATTTTCTATATCTATTTCTGCTTCCGTGCTAAAATTTCCTGCCCCTAAGAAAGGTGAGATTCTTGATACTTCTCCTTCTAATTTAACGTCACCCATTAGATCTGAATAAATATCAACGGATTGTCCAATTGCGATATAACTCAGCATTCGTTCAGTTAGATTTACTATAACTTTGGAATCATTAAGGTTACCGATTGTAAAAAGCTGCGAGTTTGTATTTACCTGCATTCCCGGTTCAACATTCCGCCGGCCAACAGTTCCTGAAATAGGCGCACGAATCATGGCCTGTTCTAAAGCGTCTTTTTGTTCATCAACTGATGATTCGGCCTGCTCTACCTGGGCCAGTGCCAACTCAAGATTTGCTTCCGCTGATTCTAGCTCTGCTTCAATCCGCTCCATTTCAATTTCGCTGCTTAAATTACGCTCAGATAATATTACCTGTCTTCTCATCTGAGATTCAACTTCATTTAATGATGCCCGCGCCTGCCTTTCCTGAGCTTTATTAATTCTTAAATTTGCTTCAGCCTGACGTAATCTTTCTCGATACTCATTATCTCTTAACCGAACCAGTGGATCTCCCCTTTCTACCTGATCTCCATTTTGCACATAGACTTCTTCAACCGGAGCGGTAATTCGCGGATATATATCTACCTGATTTTTAGCTCTAACTATTCCACTTAATCTCTCTTCAAGGGGTAACGAACCAAATTGAGCCTGCACAGCCTCCACTGAAGGGATGTTGTTTCTTATGTTATTTTGGTTGGCACCATCGTTGCTGCAGCCCCAAAAAAACAGTAAGGCAACTAAACTAATTTGTAATTTATTTGTCATGTGCACATGTGAGTTAAATCAAAGTCAGGGGCAATATAACGATATTGATTCCTGTTCAATATCCGCTTGGTGTTAAAGAATTTAAAACGTCATCAAAATTTTATAATGCTTTCAATTTATCGAACAGGGTTTAATGGAAAATGGTTCTATGTTAGTTGTAAATAATTATTAATAAACTATGGATTCAATTACACAGGCCGCTTTAGGTGCAGCCGTCGGAGAAGCGTTATTAGGGAAAAAAGTAGGCTATAGAGCTGCTGTCTGGGGAGCTGTATTAGGCACAGTACCTGATTTGGACATACTTATTAACCCCTTTGTAGATTCGGTAAACGAACTTTATTTTCACAGAAATATAACCCACTCATTTTTCTTCGCGATTGCAGTATCACCCATTTTTGGATGGATCATAAATAAAATTCACAATCAGTTGGAGGTTGGCTGGAAAAAGTGGGCTAACCTCTCATTCTGGGTTATTCTTACCCACATTCTAATTGATATTCCCACCACCTATGGAACCCAGGCTTTGCAGCCATTTAGTAATTACCCGGTAGCCACAGATTCCTTTTTTATTATTGATCCTCTTTTTACTTTACCCATTCTTATTGGTTTACTTCTCTCTCTTTTCTTTCAAAGAAGCTCTGCCCTTCGACTTCATTTAAATCGCGCCGGCCTGCTTATAGGCGCGCTCTACCTTTTATGGGGATTTGGTATTAAGGCTCATGTTCATTCTGTTATTGAAGAATCGTTTAATGAACAATATGGATATATCGAAAAAATTAAAACCACTCCAAATGGACCGACCACATTTTTATGGAGTGGATATCTGGTAAAAAACGATACTCTTTACCACTCTCTCTATTCTATTTTTGATGACTCTACGGATCTGAAGTTCAGGAAAATTCCCCGGAACTCCGATATAATAAAACCGTATCTAAATGATCGCGCTCTTGAGGCATTGATGTGGTTTTCCAGAGGATATTACACTGTAGATTTAACTTCTGAAGGTGATCTGATTTACTACGACCTGAGATTTGGGAGGGAGGATCTTTGGCTATCTGAAAATGGTGAGTTTGTATGGAGCAACAAAATCATTTTTGATGATGATGGCAAAGCTCACAATTTTGATCAATCAATTCCCTCATTCGATGCCAGAGCAAGAAATTTACGCTTATTTTGGGATCGCATTTGGGGTCAATAATTTAGTATTTTTAACTCTTATCTAATACTTTTTAACTCTACTGAAAATTCTTTAATTCCCAGTAAATGAAACGCCCATTAATTATTACCGCAACTGTCGCTTTATTTTTGTCCATCTTTGCATACTTCGCGTTTGATGCAGTAACGCCTAAGGAAATAGAAAATGCACCTGACTGGCTGAACATTGAAACAGCTATGGCAAAAGCCGCAGAAGATGAAAAGCTTGTTCTTATTGACATCTTCGAAGTCGGTTGTCAATTTTGCCGCGCCATGAGCCGTGATGTTTATCCGGCACCCTCTACCCGAGCAGTCATCGACCGAGATTTCCACCCTGTTAAAATAAACGGGAATTCAGATAACGTAATTACGTTCTTAGGCGAAGAAATGACCGAACAACAATTTGCCGATAAAATGGGGCTCACTGCTTTTCCCTTTACGGTTATTATGGATAAAGAAGGCAATGTGATTGATCAGCGGAGAGGTTTTATGGATGTGCAGGGACTTACCCGATTTATGCGAAATGCGCGGGAAAAAGTAGCTCAAAACCTCTGAATGAACTCATCGAATAATAAATA
>JBGTFX010000461.1:0-16364 GCA_041747055.1 Balneolaceae bacterium | reverse complement strand
CGCAACAGGCAGGGTAATAATAATCACAAGTGCACTGCGAAAATGCAGGAGAAACAGGCCCACAATAAGGAAAACGATAATCATCACCTGAATGAGAGTGCTGGTAAGAAGTGATATGGATTCTCTGATTAATTCGGAGCGGTCGTATGTCACCTCAAGTGTTACACCCGGAGGCATTGATGCTTCAACTTCAGAGATGCGTTCTTTTATGCGGTCTATTACAGTTAAGGCATTCTCGCCATAACGCATCACCACGATTCCGCCCACCGCTTCCCCTTTTCCGTTCCATTCTCCCAGGCCCCTGCGCTGGTCTCCGCCAATTTCCACGGTTCCAAGATCTTTGACAAAAATGGGCTTGCCCTCTCTCTCTTCAACAACAATATTTTCGAGATCTTCAGCAGACTGAATATATCCCCGGCCCCGCACCATCACTTCTGTACCGCCCATTTCTATAGTACGGCCGCCAACGTCCCGGTTGTTTTCACGGATAGCATCGGCAACTTTCATCAGCGGAATATTATAGGCAAGGAGTTTGGCCGGATCAACCGTTGCCTGGTACTGCTTTACAAAACCGCCAAAATTTGCAACTTCAGCCACACCCGGCAGGCTCTCCAGCCAGTAGCGCAGCGACCAGTCGTTAAAACTTCTCAGATCCGCAAGGTTATGCTGTTCCGTAGTATCCACCAGTGCATACTGAAATACCCATCCCACTCCCGTTGCGTCCGGACCAAGTGTAGGGGTTGCGCCATCGGGCAGATCGCCCTGGATTTGATTCAGGAATTCAAGCACACGGCTTCTTGCCCAATACAGATCGGTTCCCTCCTCAAAAATAACATACACAAAGGATGCACCAAACATCGACTGGCCGCGAACATAACGTACATTGGGAGCAGCAAGCAGAGTTGATGTGATTGGAAAGGTAACCTGGTCTTCGATAATATCGGGGCTACGACCTTCCCATTCGGTGAAGATAATTACCTGCGGATCAGATAGGTCGGGCAGGGCATCCAAAGGGGAGTTAAGCATCGCCCAAATACCTGCACCCGATAGCAGGAGCACAAGGAGAATAACCATCCCCTTATTGTTCATGCTGGTTTCAATGATTTTGTCGATCATGTCTTTTGGTTTATTCTTTTTGGAATGTTTTTAGTAATCAGACTTCAGCTATCAATTAAAACGGAAAATGACCGGGGACAGAAGACCAGGGAGCATTGATTTTGGTGATTTCGTCCCCCGTCTTCTGTCCTCCGTCCTATATATCAATGTTGATGCCCGGGCATTGCATCGGCGCCCACACCTCTGAGCCTCGATTCGGCATCAATCCAGAACCTTCCGCTGGTTACCACACGTTCGCCTTCATTAAGGCCGTGCAAAACTTCATAATAATCGCCGGAGCGAAGTCCCAGATGAACCTCTACGGGTTCGAAACGGCCTTCTCCTCGTTCAACAAATACTACATTTCGCAGCCCGGTTTTCAGAACCGCATCGCGGTGTACAGACAAACGCTCACCGAGCTCCTCATGAAGTGTGACCCGTGCATACTGCTTCATCTTTAAAGCAAAATCCGGATTTGGCACTTCAATTCTCACGGGAACAGTTCGGGTTTCGGAATTAGCCAGCGGCGGAATAAAACTAATGGTTCCCTGCCTGGTATCTGCCTGGCCCTGAATTTGATAGGTAACATTTTGTCCGATACTGACAAACGGCAGGTCATCTTCATAAATATCGGCAAGCAGCCATAACCGTGTATGGTTGTTGATTCTGTAGAGCAGAGAACCTGCAGAGAACTCCATTCCTTTCCTGGCATTCATGATCATTACATGCCCCTGCACAGGAGCCGTAATTATAACTTCCAAAAGTGGCTCCCGCTGCTCTTCAAGTTTTCGGATTTCCGATTCGGGCATCAGCAGCAACCGCAGGCGTTCGCGAGCCCGCCGGGCGAGATTGTCGTTTCCACGTTCCAGGGCGATCAGATAATCTTCCTGGCTGCTGATCAGCTCCGGGCTGTAAATTGTAACCAGCGGCTCACCTTCCATGACATGAACACCGGTTTCTGCCACGTGAACCTCTTCAATGAATCCACCTACCCGGGGAGTAATATCTGTTAAATTCGGCTCGGCATGATCCAGAACCCCAACGGTTCGAATCGAATGCTGAAGCTCCCGCACAGAAACGGTATCATACTGCATACCAATAAGCTGCTGCTGAGTGGGTGAAATTCTCAGTCGTCCCCGGGGCTCATTATCTGCTTCCTGTTCTGTATGGGTTTCATGTGTGGAGTGATCCTGCTCAACCTCTTCCTGTAGAGCAACGAGGTTCATTCCGCAAATCGGACAAGAATCCGGTTCATTTTCCCGCACTTCGGGGTGCATCGGACACACGTAAACAATATTTCCATCTTCATCCGTATGAGCCTCCAGAACATGTCCTTCCATTTCATCAGGGCTGAGTTCATCGTGAGCATGATGTTCATGGGATTGATCCTGACTATGATCATGATTGCCGGGACTGCATCCTGCTATAATTATTGCACCGGTCAATAAAAAAATTGATGTAAGTAAAATTTTAAGCTTCATAATGTCATGTTAAATTTATTACCAAAAGGTTTAATAAGGAGATTTTTTGACTCTACACTTTATTTTAAGATTCCAATTTGCCGTTCAAATTCGGCGGTAGCTTTATGAAACTCAGCCTGTGCATTGTAATACTCTGTTTTGAACTCTTCGAGTCTCCGAAAGCTGTCTATAACCATCAGGTACCCGGTTCTTCCCGCCTGGAATGCTCCCAAAACGGATTCTGCTGTTTCTTCCGCTTTCGGGATTACCTCTTCTCGATAGAGTTGAATCACATCGAGCTGGGTTTCCAGATCGAGTATCGACTGGCGAAGACCGGACTGCGCCATTGTTGTCATATTTTCCAGTGATTTTTCCCTTGATTGGCGCTGTCGCTGCACTTCTCTCACCCTGCTCGAAACCCTGTTGCTTGACCAGGGAGCTATAGGTATCTGCACTGAAACCATTGCACCGAACCGATCCGACATTACAGGCATATCCATATACATTAAACCGACTGTGATATCCGGGTAATAATCTCTGCGAGCTGAGCTGATTTCGGCTTCGTTCATCTCAATTCCATAGCGCATGGCCTGAAGGTCGGGCCGTTGATTTATCATTTGCTGTTCCAGAGTTGAGAGGTCAGCAGGAATGGTTTCTCCCGGTAACCCGGCGATATAACCCAACGGGGTGTCGGGCTCACGGTAGAGGAGCTGGTTGAAGGGAGCTAGTATTTTATTGTACTCGTTTTGTAATATACGCTCTTCTGTACGGAATCTGGCCAGTTCAGTTTGAGCCGAAAGCACCGCTTCCAAACCGATTCGGTCCAGTTCCAAAAGGCGTTCAGCCGATCGGATTACATCCTCAAGAAGTTGTGTAAGTTCCCGGTTGACCTCAATTTTTTTCTGAAACAGCCATAAGTCGTAATAATATTCTTTTAATACTGCTGCCAGTTCAATTTCTTCTCCAGCCGTTTCCTGCGAACTCATCCGGTACCGTGCCCTCTCAATATCCATCCGGGAACTGATTTTTCCGGGAAAAGGCAGTGTTTGAGAAAGATTTATTATGCTGGAGTTCGTATATCCAACGCCATCAATTGAGCCGTCCGCATCAAAAGTACCCATTGCCATCGGGTTGTATTGGTATTGCAATACCGGTGGTGCCCAGGCCCGTGCCTGTTCTATTCGCTGTTCGATTGCCTGATCACGATATCTGAATGATTCCAGTGCCGGGTTGTTTTCAAGTGCTTCCGATAAAAGTTCTTCCAAAGGAGGAGCTTCACGATCGAATTGCAGCTGGGCGTTCACCGCAGCCGGAATGAACACAATAATACATGCGGCCAGTATTGCCGGGTATCTAATTTTTATGAGTTTTGATTTGTGTTTCATGAGTTTTAAAAATTTGATTGCATTGTGTATCAAACAGCTTGAGTGGTTCCGAAACTCCCCTATAGAGAGGGGAAAAGGGAGTGATAACGGCGAAGCCGATAAGCACGAGCGAGGGGTGTGTTCGTGGGGGGGCTGTGAGCCTTCAATGAACTCTTTGCCAACTCAATTATCCGTTAATACACCCCTGACAACTCCGCCGGACGCTTCGTTGTCTCCCCTCTCAAGCCACACATGGTTCCGATTCTTTCGGGGAGGGGATTCTTCCTTTCCAATAAAAGAGAAATGCTACATCAAAAATGTATCGTAGAGGAGGTAGAGGGGGGAGTCGTGTTGACCGATCCTTTTTTGCAGATCTTGACGGATGGGTTCATCAGGAGTAAAAAATGGTGTGAAGTTGGCTGTTACGACAGGCTTGACGGCGACGTCGCGAAAGGTTGGAATATAATCTTTATCAAGAATGTATTGCACGTTGTTGCATGCGCAGATCACACCATGTTCGCAGTCGTGAGTTTGGTGATGATTTGACGATTTCTCTTCTTCTTCCGGTTCACAACAATCGTGGCATGATGGTGCATCAGTCATGTGATGGCTACTCATCTCCATATTGCAAAAATCTATAAGCTGATTGGCCAGTCCTGTTGGAACAAAAACTGTTATCAGCAGAAGAAAAGCTACTGCTTTTAAAATAGATTGATATGTTGCTGAATAATTTTTCACAATTTAGAATACAAAGTATATAAGAGAAACCCATCAAACCTAAAAATATTACACAAGTTGAAGGTTTAATAATTAGCAGAGGAATTTCCACTCATTTTACAAGTTCTTCAAGAAACATTATTTAATTTGTGAGTTCAGAAAAGTATATTCGTTAGCTAACATGCATTTGGCCGTTCACCAAATGGGTTAAAACGCTCTAAGCACTATAAATAGCACGTCTACCATTTATGGAAAATAGAATTATCGCTCAAAATTTAGCTGAATTATACCGCGAAGCGGCCAATCGTTACGGTTCACTTCCGGCATTTGCAACTCGCAAGGAAGAGTTGCAGTGGGAGCCGGTTTCGTTTGAAGAGCTTTATAAACGGGGATTGAACCTGGCAACCGGCCTGATTGAGATGGGTGTGGATGCCCGTGATCATGTGGGGTTGTTTGGCGATAACCGGTTTGAATGGATTCTTGCTGATTACGGAGTGCAGCTTTGTGGCGCAGCCGATGTGCCACGCGGGCGGGATATCACAGATGCGGAACTGATTTACATAATCAATCACGCAGAAATTTCTATCGCCTTTGTTGAGACAAAAGCGCTTCTCAATCGAATTCTCGAGCTGAGATCTGAATTTCTTGGCTTAAAAGAGATTATACTCCTGGATCCAAAAGTGGATGCCCCGGAAGATATTCACACCATCGAAAATGTCATTAAACTTGGCGAAGCATTACGAAAATACGGCGATACCCGTGCTGAGGAGAGAATTGCAGACATCAAACCCGATGATTTATTTACGCTGATCTACACATCCGGCACAACAGGAAAACCTAAAGGGGTGATGTTGACTCATTCCAATATGATGTCGCAGGTTAAGGGAATCTCGATCGATCTGAATTGTACCGACAGAGTGCTTTCTATTCTACCCGTGTGGCATATTTTTGAGCGTGTTTTTGAAATGTTTTCCATCACTTGTGGAGTGTGCACATACTACTCCAGTGTTCGTCACCTGGCTGATGATCTGAAAAATGTGGAGCCAACCTTTATGGGCTCTGCTCCGAGACTTTGGGAAAACTTATATCAAAAAATTCTGAATAAAGTGAGTGAATCGCACCCGATGCGTCAGCTGCTTTTCCATACGGCCTATTTTTTGAGCCGTCAGTATAAAAATTCTCAATATTTCCTCTCCGGACGTGACCTTAAATTAGAACCCTTTTCGAAACTGAAGCGGGTTTTACTTACGCCGTTTCATGCCGCGAGATGGCTGGCAGTAATACCGTTTTATGGATTTTTTAACGTAGCAGTACTTGAGCCGGTTCGGATGAGCGCGGGCGGTTCGCTTAAAGCAACGGTTTCAGGCGGTGGAGCTCTTCCATCAGAAATTGACCGGTTTTTTAATTTTATCGGGATTCCTGTTTTGGAAGGATATGGCATGACAGAAACTGCTCCGGTTATCGCTGTTCGGCTTCAGGATAATCTGGTGATCGGAACCGTGGGGCCGCCAATGGAAGACACCGAAGTTCGAATTGCTGATATGGAAACCGGTGAGGTGCTTTATCCCAATAGTAACTATCCTGATGAAGGAAAAGGCATAAAAGGGGAAATTTTGGTAAAGGGCCCGCAGGTGATGAAAGGGTACTATCGAAATCCTGAGCAGACAGCAAAAACTATTCAGGATGGCTGGCTGAAAACTGGGGATCTCGGCATGATTACCTACAATAACTGCCTGAAAATTTTGGGGCGTTCAAAAGCAACAGTTGTACTTTCGAGTGGCGAAAATCTTGAGCCGGAGCCTATTGAAATGCGACTGACGCAAAGTCAATATATCGAGCACTGCATGGTTGTGGGTCAGGATAAAAAACACATCGGAGCGTTGATCGTACCAAGTGTTGAAGGATTCAAGAAAAAAGGAATTGAAACCGGCAGCTTACAGGAATTGGCAGAAAATCCGCAGGCGCGTCAGATCATCCAGGCAGAAATTAAGAAAACAATATCCGTGGCAAACGGGTATAAACGATTCGAGCTGATTCATGACTTCCGGCTGTTGCCCGTAAATTTTAGCACCGGCGAAGAATTAACAAGCTTATTTAAGATGAAACGCCATGTGATTCAAGATAAATATGCCAACCTGATTGAGGATATTTACAACACTGAACATGCACACATAGCCTAATGGAATTCACAACACAACTACTGTATCCGCTTGATCAGGTTCTGCTTGCCGTGATGATTTTTTCCATCATGTTTGGCATGGGCGCAAGTTTGACCGTGGATGATTTTAAAACTGTGCTTCGCTACCCGCGCGGAATCCTGATCGGGTTTCTTTCGCAGTTTGGGCTAATGCCGTTCGTCGCCTATTTGCTGGCTGTATTCTTTGGACTTCATCCGGCGTATGCAATCGCCCTGATCCTGATTGGCTGTTTACCAGGCGGAACCACCTCCAATATGTTCGCCTATTTTGCCAGGGGATCGGTAGCACTAAGTATCGCTATGACCACCGCATCAACCATTCTTGCGCTGTTGATGATGCCGATTCTGCTCGAATTTTATACTGCAGATTTTACCCGTGCAATAAGCGCAGAAATGCAGGCAGCAGGTGGAAGCGGTGCAGAGTTTGTCATCCCAACAAGTAATATTATTGCCTCGCTTGTGTTGGTTTTAGTGCCCGTGTTGATGGGAATGTTCCTTCGTGCTAAATCACGGGTTTGGGCAAAAACGGCAGAAGACACAGCAGGATTTATGGGAATTATCGTGATCATGTTCCTGGTTGGAACGGCCTTTATTCGTCATACGGGATTACTGCTTCAAACCCCGGCAGAAATATACATTTCCGCAATTCTTGTGGGGCTACTCGGATTTTTATTCGGCTACTGGATGTCGTGGGCATTTGGATTGTCACCTATTTTTCAACGTGCCATTTCACTCGAAACGGGCATCCAAAACGGACCGATTGCCTTTGCAATTATCCTGCTTAGTTTCACAGGTCCGGTTGAAAGTCAGATGCTGTGGCTGGCCATTCTCTACTCCACGTTTATCGTAATCAGCTCATCATTTATCACCCTCTACTACCGTCGCGTGGGCAAGTTCGATCATGAAGTGTACAAAAACACATCCATCCACAATCGTCTTTTCGGGGATGATTACGAAACCGGCTACCCCGACGGTTTTCTGCCGGCACGAATTTCCAATGACCCAAGCCAGGGTTCTACTCCTGCTCAGAAAAGAGGGTAGTTTGATCTCCCATCGAGGGGAGATCATTCTGTTCGTTCAGAACAGAATGTGAGGGGTGTACTATGGGCTGTATTCCTAAAAGTCGTCATGCCGGACCCCGATCCGGCATCTCCAGCTTTATGAAGGTTAGATACTTCTAAAAAGCCTTTAAACTAGTTCTCCCATCGTGTTTGGACTTCATTTCTCAAGCTATAACCGACTTAATCAAAGATTCTACCATCTTTTTGATATTTTTACGGTATTGTATATAATACCATTTATGAAAAGCGTTATTATAGATACGAATGTATTGATTTCGGCTCTCCGCTCGAATCGTGGAGCCTCATTCAAACTGATTAGTTTAATAGGAACCGAAAAATTTGAGATCAGTATATCAGTACCTTTGTTGCTTGAATACGAAGACGTTAGCAAAAGGAGAAAGTTCGAACATTTTATAGATTCAGATATTGATGATCTGCTAAATTATATCTGTAGAGTTGCTGATAAACTGAATATCTTTTTTCTTTGGCGGCCTTTTTTAAAAGATCCCAAAGATGATATGATACTTGAATTAGCTGTCGAAGCGGGTTGTGAATTTATTATTACCTACAATATTGATGACTTTAAAGGAATTGAACAATTTGATTTAGAAGCAATTACACCTAAGCAATTTTTAATGAAAATTGGTGAATTATGAGCACTTTAAGCGTACGAATACCTAACTCTATGCACGAGAAAATACGAGAATTGGCAAAAAAGGAAGGCATATCCATGAATCAGCTAATAAATTCTGCTCTTTCTGAAAAGCTTGCCGCTTTAATGACGGTGGATTATTTAAAAGCAAAAGGACAATTAGGGTCTCGTGCAAAATTTGAAAATGTATTATCAAAAGTGCCTGATCAAGAGCCTGAAGAAAAAGATAAGCTTTAAATAAATTCCCCCGTAAAAGGCTTGCTTCCCGATACCTCGGGGAGGGAAGATCGTTCTGTTCGTCCGGAACAGAATGTGAGGGGTGTTTTGGGTTTAATCCAATTTTTGGAAAGCTTGACGGTCTGGCTGACCGTCGTACATATCTAATCCGTAACTTTCTTCTCAGGCCTTTTAACAGGCGTTTTCATCATTCCACGTACGGTTTGATCTTCCTCACGATTAAATTCATCCAGTCCTAATTCAATCGTTTCCGGTTTTGGGTTCAGACGAAACGTCCTCGCGATGCGGTCCCAGAAAGAAAACAGGGAGCTGTAGTTCGAGTCGGTTTCCGGCTGCAGGCGGGAATGATGTACCCTGTGCATATTGGGTGTTACAATAACGATTCGCAGCAGACGATCATACTTTTCGGGCAGGCCCACATTGGCATGGTGAAACTGAACCACGGCAAACATCACGATTTCGTACAGAACCAATTCCCACAAGTAAACGCCAAAAAAAGCAATCAGTGGAATTCGGAAAAAGGAGGAGAAGAAAATTTCCCCTAAATGAAACCGGCTGGCAGTGGTGACATCCATTTTGTTATCGGAGTGATGGACGCTGTGGAAGCGCCAAAAGAACGGGATTTCATGATTCATCCGGTGCCAGGCGTAGGTCCAGAAATCGAGCAGTAAAATGGCTCCAACAGCATGTGCCCAAACCGGCAGGCCCGCTGCATCCTGCAGCCAGTGCATCATCCCAAAACGATGCGTTTCCGCCCAAACAGAAGCCGCAAGCCATAAACCTACAAACACCACACTCACCATAAGACCATTGATGGCGCCGATAACGATATTACGAAAAGCATGCTTTCCGCGGCTTTTAAACGACCCGGTAAAATAGGCATAAAATGGGTGAATCGATTCCCATAAAAACATCAGGATCAGGATTACCACCAATGCGATTATCTGGGTTTCCTGTAAAGAGGTGAGTAGTGTTTCCATGATGGATGATATATAAATTTAGTATAAAATATCTCCCCTTGAGGGGAGATCATTCTGTTCGTTCAGAACAGAATGCGAGGGGTGTACAATGGGCTGCACCCTCCATCGAACTTAGTTCAAAACAATGTGTGGCTGTCTTTTGACCCTATTCGTCACTGAATAATATTGTAAATAACAGCCATCAAACCACTACCCAGTATAAACCACCCAATAAAAGATAAAACCTGCATTTCACTGGTGATCAAAATACCGCCAATAGTGATCCAGGAAACGAAGAGTAAAATTTGAGATTTTCTATTCATTTATTTGGGATTTAAAGTTTACTAAATGCATTCAAACTACCCTTTCCGGTAGATAAACCCAGAGAGACCATTGTAGAAAGCCGCTCTACATTCTCCCTATTTTTACCATAATCAATCAACTGCAAGGGAAAAACGCACCTGCTCGAAATGGTGATGGTTTTATCATCTGAAAAATCAATCTTTATAATCTCTCCCCACGACCAAACATTCCCTCCTGCTTTTAGAACTGCTTTATCGTCAGTATTTCTAATTCAATTTTTTCTAATTCAAGTAGGTTATTTTTTTTTACTCCAAATTTTTCAAGAGTATCAAGTGGCACTCGATCAAAATCATTTGGGTTTTCATGTATAAAATAGTTGCATTCGTTCTTTATAACATCTAAAAGTATTCCTCTGTCACGAATGTCTCTTTCTCTTGATAGGTATTGATTGAGGTTATCCCTAGTTGTAATGAGTCCACATTCTAATCACTTTTACAATCTTTTCCTCCTCAAGTACCTGATAAACCAACCGGTGCTGAATATTGAGGCGTCTGGAATAGGCCCCTTCTAAATTGCCAACAAGTTTTTCATAAGGAGGATAATCTTGAAAAGGATTTTCCTTTACAATATCCAGCAACTCTTCAATCTTTGGTTTTAATCCAGAAGAAGATGCTTTTTTAGCATCTTTTTTTGCCTGTTTTGTATAAACGAGTTTGTAGTTACTCACCAGTCAAGTTCTTCGTCAGTATCTTCAATAGGAGTCTTCAGTCCTTCAACAATGGAGTCCTGCATGCCCGGAATGGATGACAGATAGAGCGTTTCCTGAATAGATCGCCAGTCATCTTCGCTGATAAGTACCGCATTGGTTCTCTTGCCGGTAATTTGAATTGGCTCGTGGGTTTCGGAAGCCTCATCCAATAATCGGTAGATTTCTTTTCGGGCTTGTGTTGCTGTAAGTGTTTTCATGGCTATTGAACTTGAAGTTTAAATATAATAGGAACGTACGGTATCCCGTACTTATTACCAAGTGTTTTAAACAACCAACTTCAAAAAAAGCCGCTCTACATCCTCCCTATTTTTACCATAATCAATCAATTGCAAGGGAAAAACGCACCTGCTCGAAATGGTGATGGTTTTATCATCCGAAAAATCAATCTTTATAATCTCTCCCCACGACCAAACACTCCATCCTGCTTTTAAAACTACCTTATCATCATCCATTCGCTCAACTTCAAATGGAAGAACATCTAAAGATTCAACAACATCTCGAAAATCAGCGTGTTCTGATTTGTTGATTTCTTTTGTGAATTTTGCAGGGAGACCAAATGACATAGATAGATAATTTTAAAGAATATTCTTTTTTCCTTTTAACTTCCCATGATATTAATTTCAATTAAATTTGCCTCTCATTTCATCAATTGAAAGAGTCCAATTTCACAACTCGAATATAAAGTGAATCCAGCTGTTGAGTCTGTCCGCGCTGAAGTTTCATCCAGCGCGCCTCCTCCGAACGACCTAACGGGTGTATCACAAAATGAACAGATCCGTCTTCTTCTAATTCAATGATATGAAACTGATAACCGGCAAGCGTTGCTTTCTCCCACGGCCACAGAGGCCCGGTCCGGTTGTGGCGGGTGTCAAACTCCCCGTCTCCCCAATAGATCATTACCGGTGCACTATCGGCAGCTTGCGTCAGTTCCGGCATCTCTTCATCGTCAAATATCTGAATTCCGGAAGAAACGTCAGGTATCGGCAGCAGTTGTTGAAAACGGAATGCTCCGTTGAGGCTTTCATTGTCGGCTGCAACCGAAAAAGAATGGCCGGGCATGTGAAGCAGGATTGATTTAAGCCCTTCAAAAAGTGCCGCAGCACGAATTGAAACATGACCAGCTGCCTGCCAGTCGTGGGTAATATCCGGTATTTCTGACGGATCTCCGGGGATTTGGAGGTCTCCCATCCATCGCAGAACAAGGCTTGTATTTTCGGTCACAGCACTAAGGTTTTTTGGCCGAAATACTTCCTGAACGGTACCGAAAAGTAAATCCAGATCATCGGATGTAGGGAGGTCGCTCAGCTCGGTGCCGATGTAGTTAATGTGGAGACGGTTGGCGGGACGATTTGTCGCCGGATCGGGCCAGGATAAAGTAGCCAGTTCCTTATCATTGCGGCGAATGTGAAGATTCAGACTGTCGGTATCCTTGCGGCCGGTAAGGTTGGCTGCATGACCGGCAATCGCCCGGAGGCGCTGCAGGCTGTGGATGTTGGGCTCTGTGAATGAAGAATCCAAAATCACCTCCAGGTGAAGGATCAGGCTTTCGTGCCTGAACTCGATCCGATTTTTTCCGTCCGGTAGTTGCCGTTCAACATAAATCAAGGCGTTTTCCAAAGGGATACTGTCGATCTGAGATCGGGCGAATTCACTTGCCGCAAGCCCGGCAAGGCTACCTATCACCGAAACAAGAAGCCTGGTTAGGATAGCGCTGCGTTTGCCGGGAATCCAGCCTTCACCCCCCGACCTGTAAAGTACTGCGAATAATGCGGCAGGCGTCCAAAAGAAAAATGTTTTCAAAATCCTGATCGTAAACCCCGTCTCGAAACCATAACTGCCGGACGTGAGGCGAAACCAGAATATACCGGTCAGAAGTGCACCCGCGATCCCTATAATCCAGTAGCTGAGGGCGGGGTGAGGATCGGTGTATGTTTTGTCGGTAAAAATCAGGTGTAGCGGAATCAGGATTAGCACAGCCCAAAACAACAGCCCAAGAATCATATCTCGCATAACCCCCGGTTCCGGTATCGTGAACAGGAGCAGACACATAAAGAAAAGTAAGCCGAGGCGGAGATATCTATTCATACGGAAAGCTGTCAGGTTCTGTTTTTTGAGTCAAATAAATTTCTAGTGCCGTAATGGTGCGGCGTTTAACCGGTTTGGCCATTTAAACAAGAAAAGTGCTAAAAGCTTGGTTTAACTGCAAGAACAGGAATACGGAACAGCCAAAAACCGGCCAAATTCGGTTGATTCGAAGAACCGCGAAGCGCTACGCTTGTTTTTTTACCTATCTTCTCGTAAACAAATCTATAAACGTTATGAAATTATCAAGAATATATCTGGATACGTCTGTAATTGGTGGGTGTCATGATGAAGAATTTGCTACTTGGTCAAATGGATTGATGAAGGATTTCAGATTAAAAAATTATCTGCCGGTGTTGTCACAATTAACATTCGATGAAATAAGTAAAGCTCCCGAATCGGTTCAGGATACACTAACAAATTTACTGGACTATGAGCCCGAAATTCTTGAAATCACCGAAGAAGCCTTACTCCTATCAGAGGAGTATTTAAACCGAAAAATTCTTACTCCAAAATTTCGCGATGATGCCATGCACATAGCTTTAGCCTCATTAGCCAACGTGGATGTTTTGGTTAGCTGGAATTTTCGCCATATTGTACATTATGACAAGATTCGCCTATTCAATGCCGTTAACATTGAAAACGGGCTGAAATCCATTGATATTTACTCACCACGTGAGGTGACCAATTATGAAGAATAAAAAATTTGATACCGTCCAAACGATTCGGTCTATCCGGGATAAAAATTACGAAGAGACCAAAGATATGACTCGCCAGGAGTTATTGGAGTGGTATAAAAAAAGAGGAGAGGCTGCGAAAGATCATTTCAGGCGATCTTCTCAAGGCTCGAAAATAAGTGATTGATTTTACAATCTCGTCTGACCACACTCATAAGAACAATGAACGATCGAATCAAAGAGTCCGATTGGAAAATATTTAAGGAGTTACAGCCACTTGCCTTGCAGAGATATTGCGAAGGAATAATGGAGGAAGTAGATCAGATAATAAGCGTTACCAAGAGAGATCCTCATGAACGATATATTGAAATGTACAAAATAGTTCGAGATCGTGATAAAAAGCTGGCTCACATTTTCGATGGTTTCAGCCGCTCCAGGGCATTAGACCAATTAGTAATGTATTATGGTAACGATTTGTTGAGTGAAGAAGAAGTAGCTCAATTAAGTGAAGAAACCCAAGAAAAAATTTTTGCTACTCTAAAGCTCTGGGAAGAATTATAGAGCTCCTTACTTTCACTCTTTTTTTAAGGATAAGATTGGGCATCGAGTGGTAAAATAACGCCCCTGCGTTTAAGCGGCGATTCCCTACGAGTTAAGTTAAAGTATTTGTTCTTTTTAGCAAACTCTTAGCCCACCAAAACCCGGGGGAGAGACCGCTTGAAACGCTTGTTATGGGCTTGCCTTTATTTGATTTTTGAGATTGTAGCTGCAACGGAACTTGTCGGTTTTTGCATTGAATTAATCGCCAATTCAATAGCTGACCGTACCAGTTTTTCTACTTTATCGTTTCTATAATCTTCTAAAGCCTTAATAGGAAGGTGTCGTATTAAATTACCTGTCCCTGTAAGCAATTTATGAGGATCCTCAATGAGTGTTCCTTTATTAAACCCTAAATTGAAGTGATTTGTATAAATAGGAATCATGCAAAATGCGTCTGATAATTTCTCTGAAACAGAATACACCGATGTTAATGCGTGTGTATGATAGAGTAACTCATTACTGCCGGGATGAATTGTAAGTATGAATTCCCTTAAATCAGCATATAGTTCAATTAGCTCAATATCCTTGTCTTTTAGGATATGAAAAAAGTCGGAATGTATGTCTCTGATGTTACTCATTTTATCAGCTTGCTGTGGGATCCGTTTGCATAGCACATATTAGATTTCCTTCCGGATCGAGAAACTTGGTAATCCATCCAACAGAAGGAATTGCCGTTTTATGCATAAGGATGTTACCTCCGTTATTTTCAACTTTGTGAATGATTTCGTCAAGATTTTCAACGGTAATAGTACATTCCAACCCAATAATCTTCTCTTGAATGGGTGAATACTTTCTGGATTGTAAAGCTCCGATGAGTTCACCATGCTCGGTTTGATCCGCTTTAATCTGCATAAAGTCAGCTGGACCATATGAAGTGAACCCCCAATCAAACACCTGTTCGTAAAAACTCTTCGCTCGGTGAATGTCATCTATGTAGATAGCGAAATGTGTTAGCTTATTTTTCATAACTGTATTGCTTTATAGGGTTGGGTTTCGTTCCAGTCTCGGAAAATCTGTGTTTTTATCGAGTACAAATTCTTGCCGCCACAAGACACGATACGGATATCATCTTCGTATTTTTTGATGGCTCCGGGGGTTGATCCCAGGAGTTCACGATAAGATCGATTCATGTGTGAACTATCCCAAAATCCTGTTTCATGCGCTGTTTTTGTTATTTGATTTCCTTTTAGGATCAAGTTCAAAGAATCAACCACTTTCATCCAAAGGATGAAGTTCTGAATGGGTTGACCCACTTGTTCTTTAAATAGGTGCCGCAAACGACTTTCGGAAAGACAGACGTGAGTAGCGATTGCTCTTACCTTTAGCTGTTTATTCGGACTATTGGCAATAAATGATATCGCTTTTTCTATCCGATCATCTATTCTGGAAAGCTTATCTATTTGAACTAAGTGATTTAGAACGTTTATACAACCTTCAAAAAGTGTATCGCATTCGTTAATAACAAGCAACCGCTTGAAAAAATCATTACTTAGTTTGCGAATCTCTGAATCTTTTAGATGATTGATGTTCTTTTTAGATAAGTATTTTTCGACTAATTTCTTGCTGAATTGACTTTCTTTATCAAGATATATAAACAACTGTATGCTGCCGTTACTGTCCAGCTGATGTGAATGAGAAGCACGAATTATAGCAGATGAATAAGGAGTCCATTCATTTGTGTCGTCTTTAAGCAGAAACTCCTTATCAATATCGAATACTAGCTGCAAAGTATTATGGAAATGCGGATTTGTATGGAAAGATGTGCCCCAAAAAACACTCATTCCATTCCAAACATAAAGAGCGGATGTATGTCCTCTGTCTCTTTTTTCCATTTATACTATTGCAAAGTTTTGATTTACAGCAATGTATTAAAAATGAGATGGGGATTCATTGTAAAATGTGGCTGAATTCATACACCAACAAAAATAGGCGCTAATTCGGATATACTTTTGAAAATGGACTCACAGACCATAACGGCTTGGCGTTTGTGCTGCCGGTCGATCAACTTTGAAGTTGAGCTAAGAACCAAAAACGGTCAGCAGGAAACACATTGTTGAACTAAGCCGCTATGCGGCAGGTTGCTTTCGGGCTCAAAACTCGTGAAAAAATTATCAGCGGGTCATAATATACCTCCTCACGTTTAACCAATTATTTAGGAGGCATACCATGACACCATTCGAAACACGTTTGA
>JBGTFX010000460.1:0-3064 GCA_041747055.1 Balneolaceae bacterium | reverse complement strand
CTCCTCTTGGTGTTTGATGTACTCAATCAACCGGTTTTTGTCGTTAATATGATGGGTAAATGCTCCATAACCGTCCTGCCAACCTTCAAATGTTGGAAACAAATTTTTCTTTTTTATAAATGAATTGCTTGCCAATTTGATATCCTTCACCAACGACGACAAAGCTACCGTTGGATGAATATGAGTTAAAATGTGGATGTGATCCTCCACCCCATTGATACGATAAAGATGACACTTTTTATTATTTAGTACTCCCCAAATGTATTTAAACAGATATTCTCGTCGATTTTTTTTCAGGCAAGGGAGCATATGTTTGGTACCAAAAACGATGTGATAATGAATTTGAAGGTGTGTACTCATGATAAAATTTATTTTTTGGTTTTACCTGGGGAGAGTTCCCCTTATGGTAATTGGTCTTTCAATTGTATGAACCGAAAAACATAAATTCCTTACACTATTGAACCCCATTCGGGGTTCTTCTCTTCCAATGCATTCGTTTACCCCGGCACACGTGCCGGGGCTAATCATATTCGACCCGCCAGCGGGTCATTTATCGTTGGGAGCTGTCCAAAAAGTGTGTCATTCTTTCAGAAAGCTTTCGGGACAGAATCTCCTGCCGTTGTTTATTTAGGAGATATCGCTCCGCGTTCAAAAAATGATCGGATCGGGGTCCGGTATGACGTAAAGGTTAGAAATTATTTTTCACACACTTTTTGGACTGCCCCAACTTTTAATTGTGCATTCAAATCCTGTTTCGGTATCTTTTGCTTTTCACAGAAAGGGATGAAAATATCTCCGCTAAGCACAGCGTTAAGACAATCAAATTGTGCGAAGTGCTGATTTACTGAAAACAACTGTTAAAATCTTCATGGATTTAAAAACTATTTTTGCTGAACACCGTACGCGAAACATCTTTTTTGCTTTCTTATCCTGGTTAACTGCTTTTACAGTTTATACGTTAACAGTAGCTCCAACAGCCTCTTTTTGGGATCCGGCTGAATATATTGCCATCACCCATACCCTTCAAATAGCTCATCCACCGGGCTCCCCGTTTTTTGCTCTTTTTGGAAGAATTGTATCCATGTTTTTCCCCCCGGAGCATGTAGCATGGAGTATTAATATGATTAGTGTAACAGCATCCGCCTTTACTGTAATGCTGCTTTATTTAATCATCATCAGGCTTATAGAAGAATTCCGTGGATCTATCGATGAGTTAAGCTTTATCGATAAACTTGGAATCTACGGTGGTGCCGCATTTGGGGCACTAACGTACATGTTTACCCACACCCAGTGGTTTAATGCCGTGGAAGCCGAAATGTACGGTACATCCACTTTTCTTACTGCTTTAGTTGTTTGGCTGGCTCTTCGCTGGTCCGCAAATTACGATAAACCCTTTGCAGATAGATGGCTGATTCTTATCGCCTATGTTTTTGGGATCGGTATCGGCGTTCACCTTCTTAACTTGTTGGCGCTCTTTTTTGTAGCAATGATCATCTATTTTAAATATAGATCCTTTGACTTAAAATCTTTTGCGCTTTTGATCGTAGGTTCCGTAATAGCTTTTCTGTCTATTTACCCATTTACAATTATTCACCTGCCAAACTTATCCATTTCGGTTACTGAAATGACATACGGTTTGATTGGGCCGTTCCTTTACATGACACTTATAATAGGCGCATTAATTTTTGGCCTCTATTACACCCACAAAAAAGGTATGCGCCTGGCCAATATTGCTGTTCTGTGCTACACGATGATTATTATAGGGTACTCCAGTTATGCGATGGTCATTATCCGATCTCAGGCAGAACCCGCCATTGATGAAAATGATCCTTCAACCGTGGAAGCTTTTGTGAGCTATTTAAGCCGTGATCAATACGGTACATCCCCACTGCTGTCAGGTTACTCGTTTGATAATTCCGTCGGCAGAATTGACCGTAACAATGAAACACTTTTCCCCCGCCGATATTCAGGGTCTGCGCAGCATCTGCAATACTATGCTAACTTCGACAGTGACTTACAGTTTTTCTTAAGTTATCAGGTTAACCATATGTACCTCAGGTATTTTGGTTGGAATTTCATAGGACGTGAGTCAGACATTCAGGATGCCGGATGGTATTCCGGATTTACGGAAACCAGGCATGCAGAAAACCCCGCAAACTCGTACTATTTCTACCTCCCATTCCTGTTCGGCTTGTTCGGTTTGATGTTTCATTTTAGGAATGATTGGAGACGAGGCCTTTCCGTCCTTGCACTATTTATCCTGACCGGATTAGCCATTATTGTCTACCTCAATCAAACCCCTTATGAACCGCGGGAGCGGGACTACGCCTACGCGGGATCATTCTTCGCCTTCTCCATATGGATCGGCCTAGGAGCAACCGGAATCATTGAGTTAATAAAAGAGCTCATTGGCAAAAACCGATTGGTTTCCTATGGTACGCTCGGGTTGATGTTTGCAGCCGTTCCCCTTTGGATGGGCTATCAGAACTGGCCGAGCCACGATCGCAGCGAAAACTATGTAGCACGCGATTACGCCTATAATCTATTACAATCCGTCGAACCCAACGCTATCCTCTTTACCAATGGTGATAATGATACTTTCCCGCTTTGGTACCTGCAGGAAGTTGAAGGTATTCGCACAGACGTACGTGTAGTGGTTCTTAGCCTGCTGAATACAGATTGGTACATCAAGCAATTACGGGACAGACAAACGCATGAATCCCTCCCGTTGCCCATTTCATTTTCTGATCAGGAAATTCAGCAATTTACAACTCGGTATGAGTTACATCAACCCGGCATTAAAACTGTTCCCGTAAATAAAGGGCTTTTAAGCACTGTTTTTGCCGGTGATACAACAGAAGTAATTGGAACACGGGTAACACCTGTTCTTCAAAATCAAATTCGGTCAGCCGTACCCTTCTCTGTTCCCGTTGAGGAATTGGATGATGAGGTAAGCTGGTTCTTACAAGGACGATCAGCCGGAAGAAATCAGCAGGGACAGGAACAGTTTTATCTGCAACCTTCTGATATTGCGGTTATAGAAATCATTGAACAAAATCAGTGG
>JBGTFX010000459.1:0-15210 GCA_041747055.1 Balneolaceae bacterium | reverse complement strand
GATTTTTTCCAGATGAAGATCCGCAGTAGACACAAATATTCATGATGTAACCGTCTTCATTCTCTGTAGTACGATTTCAAGTTTTTCTAAAAATATTTCCACATCAGATTCGGGATTATCTTTTCCAAAACTGATTCTGATGCTTGAGTTTGCTAAATGATCAGGAAGGCCAATTCCTTTAAGCACATGCGAAGGCTCCACCGCTCCTGAAGTACATGCAGATCCATTTGAAACACAAATTCCATCAATATCAAGATTCAATAGAAGCATTTCGCCATCCAGGCCTTTTTCATCCTCTGTTCGAAATGCCAAATTGATTATATGTGGCGCACCACCTTCTATCGGGCCATTGATTTGATACTGTTCTTTAATGGTTGCATTGAGTCCATCAATCAATTTTTTACGAAGTTTTTTGAATAATGCCTGATGTTCCTCGAGCTGTTCGGTACACAACTCTAGAGCTTTTGCTAAACCAACGATTCCTGCTACATTTGATGTACCACCACGCCGTCGCCGTTCCTGAGATCCACCCTGTAGCCACGGTAGCCAAGGTGTTCCGTTTTTCACATAAAGAACTCCAATTCCTTTTGGTCCATAGATTTTATGTGCGCTGATGCTCAATGCATCAATCCCTAAGTCTTTCACATTTATAGGGATTTTCCCAATGCTTTGAACCGTATCAGAATGAAAGGTCACTTTCTTTTCGCGACAAACGGCCGCGATTTCTTTCAATGGCAAAATAGTCCCGATCTCGTTGTTTACATGCATCAGGCTAACGATTGCAGTATCCTCTGAAATAGCTTCTTCTACCTGTTTCGGGCTAATGTATCCGCTCTCGTCGGGCTGCAGATAGGTAACCCGGCACCCGCTCATTTTCATGCTTTCTGCCGGATGTATTATGGCATGATGTTCAATTGGAGAAGTGATAATTTCAGTTTTTCGCGTCGCTTTTAGAACCCCTTTAATGATTGCATTATCACTTTCTGTGCCGCCACTGGTAAAAATAATTTCTGATGGCTCTGCTCCAATCAGCTGCGCAATTTTTTCGCGTGCGTCTTCAATGGCCACTTTGGTATTTCTGCCAAGCTGATGGGCAGAATCAGCGTTGCCGAAATTATTTTTGTAAAAAGGAAGTATCACATCTAAAACACGTTCATCTACCGGTGTTGTGGATGCATGATCTAAATAAATTGAATTCATGTCGGGATTGTTTGTAATCATCGTGTTAAAATATCGAAAATGATCTTTAAAAGCAGATGGATTCAGTTGGGGGAAAAGACAATGGAATGATTGTTTTCCCCCATGTATATTTTTTCATAAGTCGTTGTGGTTGAATAGTAAAAGGTCAGATTGATTTTATAAATATAGAGATTCAAACACGGTAAGTACTTTAAAACAAGGAATTTATATATTTTCAATCCCCTGTTGAAGTCGTATTTTATACAAAAGTAAATTTTAAAACTGATTTATAAAAAATGGCTAAGAAAACACTTAGGGACGTTGAGATGAAAGGTAAGACTGTATTAATGAGAGTTGATTTTAATGTTCCGATTTCCAACGGTGAGATCAAAGATGATAATCGAATTACGCAGGCTTTAAAATCAATTAATTATGTTATTGATGAGGGAGCAAAATTGATTTTAATGAGTCATTTGGGTCGTCCGGGCGGAGAAGCATCAGAAAAGTATAGTTTAGAACCGGTAGCCAAGCACTTAGAAACGCTGGTTGATGTTCCCGTTCATTTTGCCAAAGATTGTATCGGTGAAGAAGCTGATAAAGTGATTGAAGCCGCAAAAGAGGGCGAAATTGTACTGCTTGAAAATGTCCGGTTCCACCCCGAAGAAAAAGAGAATGATCCTGAGTTTGCCAAGAAATTAGCAGCGCATGCGGATCTGTTTGTAAATGATGCTTTTGGAAGCAGTCACCGTGCGCATGCATCCGTTTCAGGTGTAACAGAATTCTTGCAGCCGGCAGTTTCCGGATTTTTGCTTGAAAAGGAAATTCAGTACCTGGAAGAGAGTGTCAATAATCCCAAGCGTCCGTTTATTGCGATTTTAGGGGGGGCAAAAGTGTCAGACAAAATTGGAGTAATTGAAACCCTGCTTACTAAAGTAGATACCATTATCATTGGTGGTGGAATGGCGTATACGTTTTTCAGAGCCAACGGACACACAATTGGTGACTCTCTGGTTGAAGAGGATAAAGTGGAAATGGCAGGGGAATTAATGAAAAAGGCAGAGAAAGCAGGTGTGAAGTTTATGCTTCCAATGGATACGGTTGTTGCTCAGGAATTTAAGAATGATGCAGAGTATAAAGTTGTAGGAGAGGGCGGAATCGAAGATGGTTGGATGGGTTTGGATATCGGACCGGAATCATCACTTTCATTTAGCAATCATATCAAAAATGCAAAAACGGTTCTATGGAATGGCCCGATGGGTGTTTTCGAAATGGAAAACTTTGCCGACGGTACAAACACTGTAGCTCAGGCACTTGTTGAAGCAACGAAATATGGTGCCACTACAATTATTGGAGGAGGTGATTCAGCATCAGCTATCAAAAAAGCCGGTCTTCAGGATCAGGTCTCTCACGTATCCACAGGTGGCGGAGCAAGCCTGGAATACCTGGAAGGAAAAGAGCTTCCGGGTGTTACGTCATTGACTGATAAGTAATATTTAAGAAAAGACCTTGGAGGTTTTTTAAAAACCTCCAAGGTCTACTTACAAGTTAAACCTTCTCGCCTTCTTCTGTAACTTCATCAATTGCTTTCGCCTCTTCCTGTTTGGCTAGAACTCCTTTGGGCAGAAGCTTTATAAAAGTACGTTTCTGTTTCTTCCAGTCATCTAAAACAGTTTTTGCTGAACTGCTTTTCGTTTCTTTGTAATAATCAGCAAGAATTTCCTTCAGCTCTTTTTCTGATGATGAATCCAGCTCCAGCGGGGATAAATACTCATCGTTTACCTGGTGAACCTGGTCCTGCCTCAGATAAAGAACACCACCGGTCATACCGGCGCCAACGTTCTTTGCTACGGGTCCTAAAATTACCGCGGTACCGTTTGTCATGTATTCGCATGCATGAAGCCCTGAGCCTTCTACAACGGCGAGTGCACCGCTATTTCGAACCGCAAACCGGTCACCGGCAAGTCCGTGAACATACAGTTTTCCGCCTGTTGCACCATACAATGCACAATTGCCTATGATTGCATTTTTTGTGGGGTCAAATTTGGACTTTTTTGATGGATTGACCACCATTGATCCACCCGACATTCCCTTGGCTACAGAATCATTTGCCTCGCCTAAAAGATGCACTTGAATCCCTTCCGTCATAAATACGCCAAAACCCTGACCTGCGCTACCCTCAAAAGTGAAATCGAAGTTTCCATTAAAATGATGATCCGCTACGGCTTCCCCTTCCCCTTTCTCTTTAATTTCAGCCATTCGTTTACCGGAAATTCGCTTGGCAATTTCACCACTCAGAGTAGCAAGTGATGCCCGGTCGCTTGTGGTGATGACATCTTTAAAACTGAAATCTGATTCTTCTTCAATATGCTTTTTACACTCCTGAAGTATTTTTTCATTAAAAGGGCTCACTCCTTCATTAAACGGATTAGGCTCAGATTTAAAGGCATGCAAACTATCTCCCGTAAAATAGGATAGGTCAATTTTCTTGTCATCCACTACTTTTTGATGCCTCTCCTGAACGTGAATCAGGTCAATTCTGCCAATGATTTCATCTAAGCTTTTTGCGCCAATTTTTTCCAGCTCTTTTCGGACATCCTCAGCCAAATATTCCATCATGCGAACTACATGTTCTTTTTGGCCCTTATATTTTTTCTTAAACTTTGGGTCGTGAGTAGCGATTCCTGTTGGACACGTATTTTTCTCGCAAATACGTGCCATTACACAACCCTGAGCAACCAGAAGAAGCTTCCCAAAATCATAACCTTCAGCGCCCAAAAGCGCCGCGCTTACAATATCGTGGCCGGTAGTAAGTCCGCCATCGGTCCGTAGTTCAATAAATTCACGCAAGCCGTGATTGACCAATGTTCGGTGAACTTCGAGCAGTCCAACTTCCCATGGTAGTCCGGCGTGTTTCATGGAGGTTAACGTTGCGGCACCCGTACCGCCATCTCCACCCGATACGTGAATTACATCGGCACCCGCTTTAGCAACACCAACGGCAATGGTTCCAATATTCTGACCCGAAACAAGCTTCACGTTTACTTTTGTCTCAGGATTTACCTGCTTCAGTTCATAAATCAACTGCTTTAAATCCTCAATACTGTAAATGTCGTGCAGAGGGGGAGGAGAAATCAGATCAAATCCCGGTTCACTATTACGGGCAAAGGCAATATCCTCATTTACTTTTACGCCCATTAACTGACCACCTTCACCGGGTTTTGCACCTTGGGCGATCTTAATCTGATTTTCATTTCCTGATATCAAGTATTCAGCCGTTACTCCAAATCGTCCGCTGGCAACCTGCTTTACGGTTCCGGTGATTCCCAATGAATAATAATATGGATTTTCGCCGCCTTCACCACTGTTACTTCGTCCGCCAATTTCCCGCATGGCGAGGAAAATATCACGCTGAGATTCTGCGCTAATGGCACCAAAACTCATCGCTCCGGACCCAAATCGTTTCATGATTTCTTCCTTGGGTTCTACATCACCTTTAGATTTTTTCTTCAGCGGTTTTACAGCAAATAAATGGCGGATATTTATAGGTTCGTCGTGATAACCCAGTTTTAAGTATTCTTCAAATAATCCGGAATCCTGCAGGGTCAAATTTGTATCACGAACCAACTTGTGAATCACTTTTGACCGTGTATTAGTCATGGAGTGCTTTTCTCCTTTTTTTCCTCGGTTATGCTCTTTAAACTGAAAGGTATTCAGAAGTTTACCATTTGTTTCAGGATCGTTTACAAACTCGGTATGATCTATGATTTGATCAACAATTCCATTTAGATCCACACCGCCAACAGGGCTGAATAGACCGGGGAAAAACAGATCTTTTATCTCTTTTCCAATTCCAAGAGCCGTGAATAGCTTAGAACTTTGATAGCTTCTAGCTACGGATATTCCCGATTTCGACATGATTTTCAGCAGACCCTGATTGTATGCATTGATCAGGTTTTTCTCCTTTTGATCGGCATCGAGATCTTTCAGGTTTCTGTGATCTTCGAATCGGGCAAATTCCAACGATCGATACGGGCAAACGGCCGTTGCACCAAATCCTATCAAAGTTGCAAAATGATGTGTGTTTCGAACTTCCGCAGTATCAACTACAATAGACGCATTAAGTCGGAGGCCGGAATCATTTAGAGCGTTAACCAGCGAGCGCAAAACCAGAAGCGTTGGTATGGGTGGCTGACGATACGTAGCTTTTCTGTCGCTGATGATCAGAATTGTTGCGCCTTTTTGAACTTTCTTTATGGCCTCATCCGTAATATTTCTGATAGCTGACCTAAAACCGACACTTCCGTGATCGCGATAAAAAATACAATTAAACTCAACGGTTTTAACTCTCGATGAAGAATCGTTGAGCATTCTTAGTGTTTTCATCTGTCCAAGAGAAAGCAGTGGACTTTCTATCTCAAATCCGGGAAACTGAGGAATCAGCTCTTTTGGTGAAAAGATATTTGGACGTTTCCCAAGATAGGTTGAGAGATCCGTTACCATTTTTTCCCGCAAATAATCGAGAGGAGGATTAGTAACCTGCGCAAAGTTTTGGTAGAAATAATCAAAGAAAGAACGGGGTTGATCAGAAAACATCGCCGGTCGTGCCGTATCACCCATAGAGCCAATTGGCTCTTTTGCATCGGTGATCATGGGAACCAGCAGTTTATCAACTTCTTCTTTTGTGAATCGAAATAAATTTAAGTCTGTATTACTTTGATCTTCTTCCGTTAAAGGCTGACTAATCAGAGGATCGAGCCGATGTTCGAATTCAGCGTCATAATTTTCACGGGAACCACTTGGATCGCGAAATCGAATTTCTCCTTTAGTGAGATTCATCTTAATTCCGTTTCCGGCATGCAGAGAGCCTTTTGCGATGATCGACCCTTCATCAAGTTGAAATGATCCCGCTTCAGATGAAACATAAAGGTGCTCTTTGGTAGACATCCATCGGCAGGGACGGAATCCGTTCCTGTCTAATCGTGCGCCAATTGATGATCCATCACAAAATGAGATTAATGCCGGGCCATCCCAGGGTTCCATTGCCCGACTCCAAAATTTATAATAGTTGTTGTCTTGAGTAGCGGGTGGAATCATAATGGCGAGAATATCTTCTACATGGGGAATACTGCTTCGGTAGGTGAGAGCTTCAACCATTTCGTTTAAACTCCCGGAATCACTGATTTCTTTATGAGTAAGAAGTTCATCTTTATGGAGCCCAAGATATTTCTCGCGCGACAGTGCCCACGACCTGTTTCCGGTAATTGTATTGATTTCTCCATTATGGGCAATGATTCGAAACGGCTGAGTTTTATCCCACGAAGTTTTTGTATTGGTAGAAAATCTTCTGTGAAAAAGGGCGAAACGGGTTTTAAAAGCAGGATTTTGTAGATCCAGGTAAAAATCTTTGAGCTTATCTGCTTTTGTGAGAGCCTTATATACAATTGTTCTTGCTGATAAAGAAGCGAAGAAAAACTCTTTCACGATGCCTTCTTCCCTCTCTTTGGTTCGGGTCATTTGTTTAGCGGAGTGCAAAAGCTTATCAAATGATTGATCGGTACGGCAGTGTTCTGGTCTTTTGATAAATGCATGAAGAATAAAAGGCATGGATTCCCTTGCCGTTTGTCCTAACCCTCTTTTTTTGATAGGGACAATTCTATAGTCCAAAACTTTAAGCCCTAAAAACTGGAAGGTATTTTCGAACACTCTCAATGCTTTGCGTCGTCGCTGGCTATCGTGTGGGGCAAAAATGGTAGCAACGGCAACTTCGCCGGGCTTATAACCAAAGAGTTCAAACGGGATATCAGTCATAATTCCGGCGCCATCACTTGAAACCTGATCAGCACTACAGGCGCCACGATGTTCAACACAGCTTAATGCATGCAAAGCTTTCAACAGATTTTCGTGTGAAGAGTGGTTGTTTCGGCTGGCAATAAAGCCAACACCACAGGCAGATTTTTCTACAAAAGGTGGGATATTCATACTAAGAAAGGGTTTAAGTAAAAGAACAATTAATCAACTAAACACTCTTAATAAATCACAGAAAGCATCATATAACAAAATAAATTTTTTATGAAAGCGCTTTTTAGTTATTTATTTAGGTAAAAAAATATTTAGACCTTAAAAAATAACTCAATTTTAAACTATGTAGATTTTTATTTGAGCTATTTATAATCTCCCAATCGTAGTCGTGAAGCATATCTATCTCCTAAAACATCACTCTTGCCTGAATGCCTAAGTCGCTTCTACGGTTTCCCTGAATTTCCTGTAAACCACTACCGATAGTATTTCGATTTTCAAATAAAGTGGTTCCCGCTTTGACCCAAAATTGTAACCACTGTTTTATGCGATAATTTGCAACGATATACATTCTTTGCCCTTGATCAAAAAGTACAGTATTCGACAGCACATAAAGCAGGTCATTTTCGAACTGAAATACACGTGACTCAAAGTTTTCCGTATCAAACATCGTCACTCTGGCATCAATTGTCAGATTTTGAAGAGGTGTATATCTGATATCCTGAAAAATTAAATGTCCAAAACTTGGATTGCTGGCAACAGGCCTTGCTCTTGTAAAATCAACCCGGGTTCGTAATCGCACATTTTGGTGAACCTGGTAAGATACCTGGAAACGGGCTCCTGTTCGTTTTGTATCATCTAGAAGACGATTTTCACGGCCAAAATCATCTGTTGTAGAAAATTCTTGTTCACGTTGTCTAAATCTGATGAGAGCATATAATTCCAATTCCCGGTATGGTGAATATTCAATTAGTATTAACCAGTTATAACCGGAACTGGCCTGACGAGTTTGGAAACGTGCGCCCGGAAAGTGGAATTGATCGAAATAGGCATTCACTTGAATTTTCTGTGTAATTTCCTGACGAATTCCGATATAAAAACCTTCCTCATTTTGGGGATTGCTGGATTGTTCTCCAAAACCGGCTCCGAAAATAGACTGAAATGCTCGCCCGTAATTTCGGTATGCGAAGGACATATCGGTTGAAGGACCAACTTCTACAGTTGCTCCACTTAAAACTCCATACCCACCGTTATCAGTATAACCTGCTTCTCCAAACAACAGGGCGGGTCCGGCTAAGAACCTATAATCGGCTCCATAAGCTGCTAAACTACGACCCGAAAAATTGTGTATCTGAGCAGGTTGGGTTCCTGCCAAAATGGGGCGATCAAATGTATTTTTGTATCCGGTAACTCCTATAAACCCTCGGTTAAGCTCGTAACGAATTCTTCCACCATAAGTTTCTTGTCCAAGATTTAGCCTTCGTTCAAGTTCATTGAGTGTACGATGTAACCCATTTTCTGTGGGAAACCTGACAAACTCCTCATTAATTTCGCTGGCTGTACGTTTACGGTTTGAGTAAAATCCCGTGATTTGTAGTCGATTGCCATAGGTTGCTGCAATTCCTCGAAAGGCATTTGTTTCCTGGGCTGAGGTATAAGGGCGAACTCCGCGATCATTTTTACCAATAGATCGGATTACTTCACTTCCTTTTCCAAATCCTCCGCTGCTCCATAAAGTAAGTCCCTGTCCAAAGCCGGCACTGAAATCTCCAATTATAAGCTCTTTTAAGTTGCCATTATTCCTGAGGGCGACATGCCATGATGTATAATCAAGACCGGTGGGGCCCGTAAGTTTTTCACCGGGATCTTTATTTTGAGTAATGTTTAAAGAAAGATGGTCACTGGTAAATCGAATGCGTTGAAAATATCTAACCGGGCTCCCCGTAAAACCACCCAACGTATCCGGCCGCTGATATCCCTCCTGAGGTTCCAATACCTGCTGATATCTTGATAAGACTTCGTATCGACTATTGTTTGTCCAATACCCCCGGTTTAGATATAAATCTCTACCACGTTCAAGGCCACTTCCTACAGTTATATAGGGTCTTATTCTATTTAATGTAACATTTCCCAATCCACGAACATTGGTTAGTTCATCAATAGATTCGTACGGTTTTACATTTCTTCGATACTGGACAATCTCCTGGGCCAATCGAAAATTAAGCCCCGGAATTTGTAGTAAATCATCAATCGATGCGCGGTTGATGTTTACTGGATTGGCTGCCAACTCTTGTAAAAATTCAATCAGTTGCTCTATATCGAGTTCAGATTCTTCCGGGTCTATATCTTGAAGGGCCTGTTCAATGTCGCGCTCAACCTGGGTTCGTACTGTATCTCTGTTCTGAGCAATTAAAGGTTCGGTCAGGTAGGATAAAAACATCAAACCAACAAATATTCCACCCATAGCAGGAATAAATCTTAGGAGCTGATATTTTTGTAGATGTGATCTTATCAAGAGAAAGGTGGTTTAAAATCGTATACCTAAATCCAAAGCGGGACTCAATCCTAATGGAATATGTTGTTGCATTGCGAAGTTTATGTTCCATCGATCGGCGCTATATCCGAAGCCAAACGAGTACGTTTCAGGTTCAGTAGTCGCACCTGCACGAGCGAAAAGAAATTCGATAATTTCGAACTCCAGGCCGGCTCGATAAGACATTGGAAATCGAACATCTTTCACAAGTTCTGTTGTGAAAAGTGCACGGGACGCAAGTTTATAACTGAACCCAACGGCCATTTCCCTGGGCAATTCTTCATCCGTGGAACCATAAGCAGGTTGGTTCAAATTAGTTGCTCTTGCGCCAACCCATAAATCATCAACAATTTGAGCTCCTAATCCCAAGTCTATACCAAAAGCTCCGGCAGATCCATAATTCCCTCCCTGAACTACATGGGAATAATTAATGGCTGCTCCGTAATGGAAATTATTCAGACTATTTCTGAAGGCAATTCTCATTCTGTTCTCATTGAACAGATTAAAGCCAAACCGGTGAATTCCGGCTCCAAATGTACCCAATTTGGTGTGATAGGTTAAGCTTGCAGCCATATCCGTGATCTCGGAAATACCTAAAAATCGAAAACCGTAAAATGAAACTTGATTTTGCTCCGTTTCCATTAAAGCAACGTTCGAAAATATGGTCCAGCTATCACCCGGTGTAGCTACGCCGGTTTGACCCATTGCCATCGATCTTGCTCCCATTATCGATTGAGCATTTGCATTGGAAGCAAAAAAACTGAGTAGTAAAAATGAAACAGATAGTATTGAGTAATAGTGTAAAAGTCTTAGTATCATATTAGAAACCCTCTTTTGATGAATGAAAACCAATATGTATAAAAAATTTTTAAATTTGAAATGGCTCGTTTCAATATTAATATTTGCTCTTTTTGCAAATGTGGAAAATGGTTTTGCTCAGGAGTTTAATTGTGATGTTTCTGTAAATAGCCGACAAATCAGTGGAACATCTTTTGAATACATTAATGAGCTGGAGGGTGATTTGGAATCTTATATAAATAGAAATAGATGGACAGAAGACCAGTTTGAAATCCACGAACGGATTCGATGTCAAATTCAAATTGTGCTAACAAATGCTGATAACCAAAACAATTATACATCAGAGGTGTTTTTCAGCGTTCGACGGCCAATCTACAACACAAATCAAGAATCTTTAGCGATTGTATTGAGTGACAGCAACTGGCTTTTTAGTTATCCAAGAAATAAAAATCTGGTATTTGATGAATTTCAGTTCGACAACCTTACCAGCTTCATAGATTTTTATATGTATGTAATTTTAGGATATGACTACGATAGTTTCTCTGAACTCGGAGGGTCTGCTTATTTTAATAAAGCACAAAATATATTCGAGTTGGGTAGAAATAGCGGACAGCAGGGTTGGGGCCGATCTGTTGGTGCTCAAAGAAACAGATTTGGTTTGATTAGAGATTTAACCAATCCGGGTTATGAGGGACTCCGAAGAGCAATTTATCGCTATCATAGACATGGACTGGATCAGTTTACGGTGAATAATGAACAGTCGATTCAGGGAGTGATGGAAGCGATGGAATTAATCAAGGATACTAAGCGATTAACGAGCAATAATTATCTTTTTGATATCTTTTTTGACACAAAATTTCAGGAGATTGTAGCTCTTCTTAGAACGGCTGATATACAGACGCGGCTCGAAGCTTACAATTTACTACGTGATGTAGATCCGGCTCATTCTACATCTTATGAACGGTTACAGAACTAGCGACTATAGCCAGCCGTCTGACCGCTACTTTTCCATCGTAACTTTTTTGTATTTGAGCTGACGAGCGGTCTTACGGCTTCTGAAAAAAAATTACTTAATGAGTGTCATTTTTTTTGCGATTGTTTTCTCTTCAGTAACTAACCGATAAAAGTAAATTCCACTGGCAAGCGAACGTCCATTAAATTCTATTTGATGATATCCTTCGCTGTATCTTTGATCTGTTATAGTTTGCACTCTCCTGCCCAACAAATCAAACACTTCAATCTTAGCGCGTTGTTCAACCGGAAGCCCAAAACGAATAGTGGTTGTTTGATTAAAAGGATTGGCAAAATTTTGATGTAGTTCAACATCTGTTGGAATGCCCTCAGCATCAGTCCCGGGATCGATTTCGATTGTAAATCGGGCATTTTGCTTATTCGCCAAAGACTTTTGAACAAGCCGGAAATTGGTAGTAGAATTCATCACAGGTGGAGCTTTTGCACGCTCATTGAGAGTAAAGTCATAAAAATTTTCTTCAAGCAGATTTACATGCTTGTTAGTGTCATTATCAATAAGAGTAATTGTCCATCCATCGGGAATATTGATGAGTTTTGGCCAGCTTAATGAAATTGTGCTATTGATAAACCCACCGTCTTTAACCCCGGAAACATGTAATGGCAGTTTAATTGTTCTACCGAAATTTCTGGGCAGATTAGTAATGGCAAGCTCGGTGCCATCATCCATTAAGGTAAATATTTCGAGATAAGTGTTTGTATCAAATGGGAGCAATCGGTAGGCGTCCATATTATCAATATTGTTACGTCCACTATCTGTAAACGTAAAATGTGTAGAGTGTTGCATTTCTGCTCCATTTACCTGCATTTCTATTACAGGCCACTCATGATCAACGGTAGAACGCTGAGATTTCCTAAAAGTACCACCCGTTGCTTTAGCTTCCCTGCTTACCTGAAGGGAAGGTTCAATTTCTGTGTTTTCATTATTTGCTTTTACCCAAAACCCCTGGAATGGAGCAATGTTTCCGCTATTGTGAGAGCCTGATACGCCATTCCACGTTTTATATTGATTACTTGCCTGATCCCATATATAAATTACATTGTCCATGTTCTCTTTTACCCAGGATGCATCATCCCAGTTTATGGTAGCACCAAAAGGATTTCCTACCAGATTGAAACCGGTATCGGCTTCCGCTGTATAGGTGACATTCAAATCAAAAGGAGAATTGTCTACAGTTGCATGTTCTTGTCCGCTTATGGTAAGAGTTTGTGGTAGTGAATCGTTGTAATCATTATCTCCCTCAACATCCCCAAAAACAAAAAAGAAGTATCCTCTTCCGGGAGTGAGATTTTCTGTTACATTACCCGGTGTTCTCCATCGTTGATTATCTGTGCCGGGGAATGTTTCATCGTAATACAACAAGTTTGGCTGACGATCTTCAAAAGTGGAGCCGATCATACCCTGAAGTGTTAATTCGTTAAACCAATTACCAAATGTAGATGTTATCGGTGAGCTCATTACTCTCCAACCTTTTTGACTGATAGACCGCCGGAAAGTTAAAAAGCCGTTATTGTAGGTGATATTATTTGCAATAAAATTTCTCCCGGAACTGATTATCAGTTCTCCATTCTCAAGTGTAAGGAATCCATCATCTCCAATAATAACATCATCAAAAGTCCGTACACCTTGAGTATTATTAATAATTGCGTTTTTCATCTGAGAAAGGTTAGCAATTTGTTGTTGCTGTAAATTAGGAAAATCCGTAAAATTTTCTCCCACTCGAATTCCAAAAACAACGGTCCCTTCACTCAGATCAATATTTAATAAAGATAGATCTCCCCGAACAACAAGAGTATTATTATTTAGAATTAGTGAACCATCCCCAAAAATATTTTCCAGGTTATCAAGAGTGATGTTTGCATCAACTGCAAGCTCAAAAATATTATCTTCGGTAATTTCTATCTCAGCGGTATCAATTAAATCACCTGATATTGCCAATACGTCATTCAACGCTCTCATTTTCTGGATTAACAGATTAGGTGTGGTAACTACTTGTTGAGTTGAGCCGTTTAATTGAAGAACAGTTCCCTGGGTTCGCGCCAGTAGATTAGTTATGGAAATATTTCCACCAACTGAAATATTTGTATTATCACCTGAAGTAAAGGTTCCTAATCCTAAAATACTTCCGCCTAATGTAAGGCTTGTGTTGTCCTCAATATCCAAGGTTCCATCGATTACTATACTACCGCTCACTGTAATTGAATTTCCTCCAAATAGTATAAGTTCAGCACCAGTTTGAATTTCAAGACTGCCCACAGATATATTAAGATCGAGGTCTGGGAAAGGGGCGGCATTACCGGGAATAATAACAAAATCATTAGTGGTGGGTTGTGCACCTAATGACCAGTTCTCGCCCCGCGTCCATTCTGTTTGCTGACTTTCAGGTCCGCCCCCCGGTTGCCACGTATTGGGGACAACAACTTCAATAATAGCTTTTTGTAAAATTTCGCTCCCGGTAAATAAACCGGTAATTTCTATTTTTTCAATAGTGGTAGATGAAGTAAGCGTTGCGCTATATAAATTTGAGGTAGAATTATAAGTAAGTGCGTTAATAGTTGCATTCGGGTTGCCTGTAGAAGGAGCTCCATTTAACTCTACTTGTTCTAACACCAAAGCTAAATTTGCAACTAGATTTTGGGTTACCCGGTTATTGAATTCATCTCTCAATACAATAGATACCGCTGATGTAGAACTTCCGTCATTTTGAATAACCGTTGGGTTAACCAGAACGTTGGAGGTTTGAAGACTGGGTACACCCGGTGCTACTGTAAATTCTTTTGATGTTCCGGTTAGCCCAAATAATTCAATATCTTCTACAGAAATGGTTCTTGCAGCTCCTGCACGGGTAAGTGTGATGGAATGATTCGTTAAAATACCATTAGAAATAGTAACTGTTTCGCCAGCACTAATGACGGAGGTTGAGCTGAATTTAAGATCTCCGGAGTAAGATTGAACCCGGTTCCCAAATTGATCTACAGCCTCAACTGTGATATTGAATGGAATCCCAGCTGTTTGATTATCCGGCACACCATTACTTTCGGGTATAGAAATTAACAATTCCTCGACTGAATCGGCAATAAACTCAACTGCGAGCGTGGAAATGGAATTTCCATTTTCGAACGCTTCAAGAGTGGCGGTTTCAACAGTTGTAGATGATGTTAATGTTGCAGTATATGTACCGTCAGAATTATCTATTGCCTGAACATTAGTTCCGATCTGGTTATCACCTGTTAGCTCACCGGCCGTAGTAGAAATGGTAATGTTTTCACCACCCGATATCAGAAGATTTCCAAATTGATCTTTGAGCTGTACCGTAAGTTCAGAAGTAGTTTGTCCATCGGCCGTAATTTGTAAAGGATTGGCAGAAAAAAGAGTATTTGTAAAATCTACATTTGATGGAATTACAGAAAATATCTCACTTTGTCCATTTCTGATGATGGGTTCGTCCAATACATTCGTCCCATCAAAATCAGCATAAATCCTGGTATCCCCGGCAGAATGGAAGGTGATAGTAGTTGTTAACACTCCATTAGTAAAATCCTGCTCATTAAAACTTATTGTTGTAGAGGGGGCAATCAACGCATCAGCAGATAACTCAAATGTCCCGAAATACTGGGTGTTAAAGTCCGTTATCACAGAACCATTTCCATCAAGTGCAGATATTTGAATATCAAAGTTTACATTAACTTCTTGTTCGCCAATATCATTATTGGCTATATTTTTAATAGCAAATGTAGAGAGTCCATCTGAGCTTATTATCGCAAAAGAGTTGCTGGTTTTTGTGTAGGTAATCTGGGGATCAACCTGATCAACAAAGGAAGCATTGAAGGTGTAATTAGCCGGAGTTGAATTTTGCCGAACTCTAAGATTATTA
>JBGTFX010000458.1:0-3486 GCA_041747055.1 Balneolaceae bacterium | reverse complement strand
TGCATTTCTCGAGTAAGATTGAATATCCCGGAACCGCTAATCCCCTGAAATTCTCCTGATATATTCGCTGCTCCGGCTGTAACGATTCCTTGTGAGCTCCCTGATGTAAAGTTAAATAATCCGGCAAATTGCAGCCCCTGCATTTCTGATTTCGAAATATTAGCAAAACCGGCAAATTGTAACCCTTGCATATCAGTTCGTGAGATATTAGTAAAACTTGCCAATTGTATTCCCTGTATTTCATTTCCATAGTTCATCAAACCGGATATTTGAATTCCCTGCATAGATCCGCCAGTAAAATTGCTTAATCCGCTAATTTGTAATCCCTGCATGTCAGAGCCGGAAACGGTGGCCAATCCTGAAATTTGTACTCCCATTGTTTCCCGCCCGGAAATATTTAGCACACCTATCTGAATACCATGTGCGTACGCTCGGTTTATGTTTACCAAACCCAATTCATAACCACTGAGTGCACCATTATATCCCGCTAATAAATTCAGTGAATATTTTGCGTCATATCGAGGAGCTTGTAATCCGTTGGTGCTTAATCCCGGTACTAACGATACGCGAAATTTCCTAAAGAGAAGCTCATCATCGGCATTTGATTGAGAATGCGCAAGAATAGGTACAAAAAGGATACAAATTAACAGAAATAGAATTTTTTGATTCAGCATAGAGTTGGCAAATTATTTTGAATTGCCAGACTCTACGGATCCTACATTATTTTTGTTGCTAATTTTTTTAACTCGTATCACTTATTATGCAATCATCGACAGGTCAGCGACCTGTGTTACGTAGCGCGGTGTCGCCGACCCGCGAACAAACCATTCTATACATTCATCTACAGGTGATTCGTGTGATTCAGACTTTTAAAGTCTCTTCCGGTAGGTTGTTGAAAGATATTTAATCCAAACTCCGGCGCAACGGCAATAATATGATCAAAAATATCTGCCTGAATCCCTTCGTACTCGGCCCATGCAGTAGTATCTGTAAAGACATAAATTTGCAGTGGCAATCCTTTTTCGGTTGCCTCAAGTTGACGAACCAACATAAAAAGAGACTTATTTGATCGGGGATGTTTTTTCAGATATTCAATGATATATGCACGAAAAGTGCCGATATTTGTTAACCAACGCCCATTGGTTATGGTTGAAGAACTTGTCAGTAGATTTTTTGAGTTGTAGGCATTCACACCATCCATCTTTTCATTTATATAGTCCTTCAATAAATGTGAAGTACTTAACCGGGCAATTTCTGTTTCTTTTAAAAATCGAATACTGGAAATATCAATGTAAATGGAGCGCATAATTCGCCGACCACCGGCCTCTTGCATTCCGCGCCAGTTTCGAAAACTGTGCTCCAAAAATTTGTGCGTCGGAATTACTGTAATCGTCTTATCCCAGTTTTGCACACGAACGGTATTAAGGGCGATATCAATAACATCACCATCGGCATCAAATTGAGGCATTTCAATCCAGTCACCTACACGAATTAAATCGTTATTGGTGAGCTGAACGCTTGCCACAAGAGAAAGAAGAGTATCACGAAAAAGAAGAAGTATAATCGCTGTTATCGCACCCAACCCACTTAGAAAATACCAGGGAGATTTATCTGCCAGACTGGAGATCACAAAGAAACCAGCCAACACATAAATAATAACTTTCCCGAGCTGGATATAGGTTTTGATCGGTGTCTGTGTTGCATCAGCCTTCAATAAATAGAGGGAATGAATGGCCGAAAGGAAAGCATCAAAAACTCTTGCACTAACCAAGATCATCGCGGCAGCCGTAATTCGTGTGATGAAGCTTGTGAACTCCACATTAAATTCCGGAATTAACTCAATACCGTTATAGATAATAATTAACGGCACAATAAACAGGGCCCGTTGTGGAAGCTTGTGTCTTAATAAAACAGCATACCATTCTGTTGCTGTTTTTTCGTCCAGCTTATGAAGCAGTCTCACAATCCATACCCGAACAAAAAAGTGAACGATTCCTGCAATTAGAAATATTAATGCCAGACCCAATGCTGATTCAGAATAGTCGGTCTGCATTTCTTCAGGTAAAAATCCTACAATATTTTTCAATACATCAGACTGTTTAAGAAGAGACAAGAGCGAAGAGATCATAAGGAAATTTAAAAGATGATTAAATGGCAAAGGTAATGAGAATTTTACAAGAACCAAGAAAAAGGAAGGAAAACGCTGGCCACACAAGTAGTCAATTTGACTATACGTGGGTGGATTTAAGTTGAATGAGGTGGGCTTTTACTTGAATCAACTTCTTTTAATATACAAATGTTGCGCAATTCCATCCAAAAGAAACTGTATATGTTCTATTATTATATAAGTAATGTTGTTTTACATAATGTAAAAGTAGTTTAAGAACTTCTTAATATTAGTTAATATTTTAATAATGATGTTTGACATTTTTTTCGAAAAATCAAAAAACGACTCACAACATTTTTTACTATTTTCACTCATCAATTCCAATTTTTGATCTTTCTCTATGAAATTCCGAATTATTTTTTGCTTACTCATTTTCGGTTTGCTGTCACTTTTTTCTTCTCAATCCATTGCTCAGAATCTTTACTATCCGTCGGCTAACCAACAGTGGGACGTACAAAATTCCTATGATTTGGGATTTGATTCGATCCTTCTGCAGGAAGCTGTCGATTTCGCAATTGAAAAAGAAAACTCTGTGGAGCGGGATCTTCGAATAGCTATTTTAAAAGCATTTAGCAGAGAGCCTTATCACGAAATTATTGGTGAAACAAAAGACCGTGGCGGCCCTGCCGGATTAATTATCAAGGATGGATACATAGCCGCAAGTTGGGGCGATCTAGAACGGGTTGATATGACCTTCAGTGTAACCAAAAGTTATCTCTCTACCGTGGCAGGGCTGGCGTGGGACCGAGGACTTATCCAATCCGTTGATGACAAACTTACAAACTACGTATGGGATCGCACATTTGATGGAGAACACAATTCCAAGATAACCTGGGGTCATCTTCTAACTCAATCATCCGATTGGTATGGCACACATTTTGGGCTTGAAGACTGGGCCGATCGCCCACCCCGTGAAGGCGAAATAGATGACTGGCGTATGCGAGAACTGCATGAACCCGGCACGCACTATAAGTATAATGACGTTCGGGTAAACGTACTTGCTTATTCATTGCTGCAAGTCTGGCGGGAATCTCTTCCCCGTGTACTTAAAAAAGAAATTATGGATCCGATTGGAGCATCCACAACCTGGCGCTGGATTGGATATGATAATTCATGGACGGAAGTGGATGGGATAAAAATTCAATCCGTCAGCGGTGGCGGACATCACGGCGGAGGCCTCTTTATAAACACTCTCGATCACGCACGCTTTGGCCTTTTATTTGCTCGGAGAGGAAATTGGAAAGGCGAGCAACTAATTTCGGGCGAGTGGATTGATAAAGCAAAATCACCATCAGTACCAAATGCCAATTATGGTTATA
>JBGTFX010000457.1:0-2105 GCA_041747055.1 Balneolaceae bacterium | reverse complement strand
ATGAAATACATCCAAATGAAATAACAGGATTGATTCACATTTTCACCTATTTTTCCGAAACAGATGAAATCCAAAACCTGATGGATTCGTGGAATACGATCCAGTTTTTAGTTGACAATAATAGCCCCTTCACCGATTCTCTGCTGATCAATTATTCTTCCAACTCATTACAAATTCCATTTAAAACCCTAGAACAACTCAACCTTGAGATAAACAATCATATTCAGGCAATGATAGCAGGAAACTCTGCTATCCTAATTATGCTAAAGGGATATTCAATCTGGTTTACAGTGCTTTTGGGAATATTAATAGTATTGATTGGAGTTATTTACACTATTCGGGGAATAAAACAGATTGATGAAACAGAAGAGTTGCTCAATGAACGTGAATATTTAGCAATGTTTCCTGAATTAAATCAATATCCTGTTTTAAATATTACAACAGACAGCGAAATGAGATTCATCAATCAGGCATCTCAGCAAATTTTTCCAGACTTACTTCAAAAAGGAATGAACCATCCTTTTTTAAAACAAGTAAAAGAAAATTTTCAAAAGATTATTTCTATACCCGGAGCAAACTTGTATGAAGTAGAAATTAAAGGTAAATATTATCAACTGGATGCCCATTATCTTTCCACGGAAAAAGGGATAAACCTTCATTCTATTGATATTAGCAAACTTAAAGAGCAGCAAATAAAAATATCCAAGTCCCTGGAAGAGAAAAATTTATTGCTTTCGGAAGTACATCACAGAGTTAAGAACAATATGGCCATAATTTCGGGGCTTTTGGAACTACAGGAGATGATGGGAGAAGATCCTGCAACAGCTTTGTCGGAGAGCCGCTCCAGAATAAAATCAATGGCAATTGTTCATGAGCTTTTATATGAATTTGAAACTTTCTCTGAAATAGATTCAGAAAGATATCTTCAGAAAATGATTCAACATCTGCAGAGCTCTCTTTCAGAGAGCGAAATTGTTTTGATTAATGCCATTGGCCATGCACATTTTCTAAATATAAACCAGGCTATACCTCTCGGTTTATTAATGAATGAGCTCACATTATATATAAGTAAACAGAAACAAACTAATCATCAGTCTTTGAAACTAACATTCGAATTCCTCAAAACTGACACCCATTTATGCCTGAGAATCTTGTCGCAATGCAAACGATTTAGTAATCCTCTTAAAGAAAATGGCGACTCGTTGAGGATGACATTGATAAATAACCTGCTCGGTCAACTAGAGGGTAAAATGACTTTTCAGGAAACAGAAACTACGGAAGCTATTGAAATACAGTTCGAGCCTTCTAATAAAAAAGGATCAAGCAGCTCTTACCTATAACTTTGCCAAAAAAATATGAAGTGGATTAAAACTATTATTATCGGCGTTCTTGCTACATTCTCTATGGATTTGGTCATGAATAGCGTTATGTACATGTTTGAATTTGCCCCGACAAATCTTCATCCATCCGCTGCCCTGCTTTATAATCTGAATATCGATCAGCCTTTTTTGGCATCATTTCTACATTACTGCTATGGTACATTATGGGCAATAGTATTTGTTTATGCCAATGATGAAAAATACACTCTAAGGAAAGCCATTCTATTAGCCGGTGTTTTATGGGTGTTTATGATGCTTGTTTACAGTCCTGTAATCGGCTGGGGATTTTTGGGCATTGGAAATGCTGTTTTACTCGATACAAACCACCCTTTGTATATAAGTACAATACCCGGATATATAGCTTTGACTTTTGTTTTGCATATCATTTATGGACTGGTACTTGGCCTTTTAACCAGTCGCTATTTAAAAAAGCAATCTGTCGTCCCTACCCTTACCGCAAAAGTTTCTTGAGAGCTTTTTTTATTCTTTCTTAGTCAAACGGGGAATGTTGATAAATTTCAAAATTAAAAGATTACAGGGGTAAGTAAATTCCGGCAACACATTCCCCGGATTTGGGTTCAGAACTTACATTGGCCACACTACTCGAATACCATTTTCAGCATCAACGATTTTTCATTTCACCCTATACTAATTCTCTTGGTTAAGATAGATAGGTCTATATTTATTTTATTAAGATAGGGGGTCTATACTTATACTGATACTGAT
>JBGTFX010000456.1:0-2712 GCA_041747055.1 Balneolaceae bacterium | reverse complement strand
CAAGATCGGCAAGCTGCATGATCTGTTTGGTGAGGCCAACAGTGGAAATAGTAATTCTTTTGGGTGAAAGATCTGTACCCATTGGGCTGCTGATAATCTTGGCTGATTCTACCACGGCTTTAAAGTTATGCAGCGGCTCACCCATGCCCATATAGACAATATTGGTAATTTTTTTTCCGAACTTTTCCTCAGCTATTTCATTGATGATCTGTACCTGGTCAACAATTTCGCCGTGAGTGAGGTTACGGAAGTAACCCATTTTGCCGGTTGCACAAAACGAGCATCCAAACATGCATCCCACTTGTGAAGACACGCAGACGGTGAGCCGGTTTGGGGCACCATCAGGATAAAAATCGGGAATGAGTACAGCTTCAACTTTATATTTTTCAGGCCCATCGAGCTGAAATAGAAACTTCATGGTACCATCAGCAGATTGCTGCTGGCTATGGATGGTAATTCTTTTTACATCAGCTATATCATTCAGTTTAGCACGAAGATCTTTCGATAGATTTGTCATCTCATCAAAAGAGGAGGCGCCTTTTTGGTAAAGCCATTGATAAACCTGGTCGGCTCGATATCCCACCAGATCCAGCTCCTCACAAAACTGCTTTAGCTCATCAGAATTGAGTGATTTTAGGTCTTTTTTCTCTATAATTGTGCTTTCTTCTTCCATGGCACAAAGATACAAATGTTTGAGTGGAATCAACAGGAGAGAGCGTACTCATTCAACTTTATCTATACTTAACAAAGATTGAAAGTTAGCTGAATAATGTAAGTTCGCAAAGTTTAGGAAGTGAAATATTAGTTTTCTGAAACCTTAAGGTTGATAACTGGAAGGAAGCATGTTTGCGACACGTTCACTGGCAAAATAACCCTCCACACTAATATGTTGTGGATCTAACAGGGTTCCATCTTTTTTAACTAAAAATATCAAATTGTTTACTTGAGGACGGAGCCCGGCTCTTCGTCTGCTATCAGACCGAAAAGATCGCTGCCCATACAAAACATCAACAGGACCCTTGATAGAAAAGGCCTTTACATCTTCATTAAACCTGGAAATGGGTATCCTGTGACGGGTAAGCATTCGAATGACATTGGGATTTCTGTTTTGTGGGTAAATCAGTGCATTTCTGTTAGTTCCCAGTTCTACGACCTCAAATTGATTTCTATTTAGTTCATCATGAAAGAGACTTTTGAAAAAGTGTTTCATTGATCCAATATAAACATCTCTTCTGTTCTTTTGCCAGTTTTCATACTCCAATTCGCTTCGGGCCTGTAACTCTCTAAAGTCAATATTAAAATAAAAATGCCCGGTTTCGCTATTTAATTTCCATAAAAAATCCTTCATGTCTATTTGAATTCGATAGCCCAAAGCCCGGTTTTCCACAATAATAGGCTCAGAGGCCATCGCATACAATTCACCTCCACTTTCTTGCGTAAAATCGACAACCCATCTATTTATAATATTTGTTTGTTGGGCAAAACGGTTTGTGCCGATAAATTCTCTTTTAAAATCCTCGAAATTTTTAAGCCAAAGGGAATTATCATTTAATATTACAACATCGTCCAGTACAAATTCATTTTTTTGCAACTCAATTTGAAATTGAAATTCAGTTCTGTCTTCACTCAAATCTATTGGAAAAGTTTGAGAATGATAGCCTATGAAGCTAACCGTTAATTCCTCTTCGCTTTTCAATGTAGTTTCAAACAAAAACTCACCGTCTTGATTCGTACTGTTACCAATGGCTGTTCCTGTGATAAAAACATTGGCTCCTCCGATTGGTGCACGGCTTTCATTATCTATAACAATTCCCTCGATTACTGTCTGAGCGGATACAGCGCGAATATCTGTAAAGGTTAACATCAAACAGGCAAGTAATGTAAAATTTAATAGTTTTAAGTAAGACATATAAAGTCTCCTGTTAAAGTTCTGAAATTTTAAATTCAACAGTTCGTTCAACACGTTGATTAGATTTCAGGTCCGTAAATATCATTTCAAGATTGTAAGATCCGGGTTCCAGGTCTGCAGTTTGGATTTCAATATTTTCGGTAAAGCGGTTAGCCATTATTTCGTAGTTCAGGGTAAGGGAAAATTCTTCTTTTTGGCTGCGCGAAAAAAACGAGCCTCGAACCAGCGTGATTTTATAATCCAGTTCAAATTCTGCAAATCCATCTCCACCTTGTACCAGATTATAGGTTTCAAATCGTACAACAAGCTCTTCATTAGAAGGAATAGCCCGGTTGTTTGCGACAACAAAAGGGAGGAATGCATTTGGAGGTGGATTATCCTGAAGTTGAAACCCAATAATTAAATCAGAAACTTCAAAATACTCAGGATCTGGGTTCAACGGTTCCGGTTGATTGAGTTTAACTTTACCAAGTCCACGCAGTGTAGGAGTAAAAGACGACTCTACACGTCTTTCTGATTCCGGGTGCTGATTATGCAGTTCAGCAGATAAAATCTGTATCGTATTTTCTGAAATATAGGGTATTACAAATACTGAATTACTGGGTTCGTCTTCTTTAAAATCAATGAGCAGATCAGTTCCTTGTCTTAATTGAGTAATTATTTCTTCATTTTCTGATAGAAGCTGAAGAGCATGGAATAACTGATAGTGATTAAAAAGCTCTTGAGCTTCGGCTGTACCTGCCTGGTCCATTCGATCTTCGTTATATCCAAAATCAATTAGAAAGGCTTGTCCAGGTTTACTT
>JBGTFX010000455.1:0-2583 GCA_041747055.1 Balneolaceae bacterium | reverse complement strand
TCTTTAGAAAAAATGCACGAAAAGGTACATTTATATCTTTAATTTTCGGGCTGATTGATATTGAAAATAAAGAATTCCGATTTTCAAGGGCAGGGCATAATCCGCTGCTGTATTTCAATGCAAAGCAGAATACTTTAAATGAGTTTCGACCGGATGGGATTGGACTAGGTATGGCACCCGAAGAAGTATTTCGAAAAAATATCTGTGAATCTTCCATCAAATTTCAATCAGATGATATATTAGTTTTATTTACCGATGGAGTAGTTGAGGCTACTAATCGATTTAATAAATTTTATGGTGATGAACGGTTACATCAACTCATAAAACAGAATAAAGAATTATCTTCTAATAAAATCTTACAGAAATTAACTGAAGATTTGGTGAAATTTGGTGATGGAGCAGACCAACATGATGATATGACCGTTTTAATTATTAAAATGAAATAAAATTGACCTTTTAAATCTTATGAAATTAAAATTAATATTTACTCTATTAATATCTCTGTTGTTTACCGGCTCACTTTTCGCCCAGGTTTATGATGTTGATGTATATGCTTTGGATGAGGCCATTGAACTTGCTCAATCAAATGATAAAAAAGTTCTGATAAATGTATATGCAGATTGGTGTCCGTACTGCGAACGAATGCATAAAAATACTTATACAGATGAGACAGTAATTGCGGCAATAGATGATAATTTCTACCTGGTGATGATCAACATCGAATCTGAGAATTTGGTAAACTATTTGGGAAATGAAATGACAGAAATAGAATTTGCCCAATCGCTGAACAGCAACAGTTTACCTACTACATTCTTTATGAATAGAGATGGAGCGCTGTTGGGTATGCAACCTGGATTGTTGCCGGCTGAAACCTTCCATAAACTTCTTAATTTTGTTGGTACAGATTCCTATCTTTCAACATCTTTCGAGGAATTTAGTCAATCGCGTTAATTAAACGCTAAACATTTCCCTGATTTAATGAGTAGAAGTCAATCGGTTGAAGACTATTTAAAAGCTATCTATAAGCTGGAAACGGTTAAGAAAGGGAAAGGTGTAAGTACATCAAAACTTGCCAAAAAAATGGAGGTTGCTAATGCTTCTGTAACCAATATGGTGAAGCGGCTTTCTAATTTGGGGCTTGTTTCTTACGAGTCTTATTATGGGGTAAACCTTACCGAATCCGGAAAAAAAATTGCTCTCGAAATTATTCGTCATCATCGTTTGCTGGAGCTCTACCTTGCAGAAATGTTGGGATATTCATGGGATCAGGTACATGATGAGGCTGAGAAGCTGGAGCATCATATATCCGAACAGTTTGAGGATAAAATTTCAGAGCTTTTAAATAATCCGAAATTTGACCCTCATGGTGATCCAATTCCCACAAAAGAAGGGGAAATGCCGGAATTAATTTTATACCCCCTTTCCGAAGTGACAAAAAACACTCCACAGATCATTAAAAGAGTGAAGAATCAGGATCCGGAGTTACTACGATATCTTGAAAAAAACGGTCTGCTGCCGGGAGTGAAAATAACTGTTGTAGATCGGGAGCCTTTTGACGGGCCTATTGAAGTAAAAATTGAAAATCGATCTGCTACAATTGGTCATAACATTGCAAAAGATATTTACGTTTTTTCTCCCAATTAATGTACTAAGCGGTATGATCTAAAGGATTTGGATAGATAAATTGGTAATCCAACTCATCTTTTAATTTTTTATTTGAAATTATTCTCTCACCATTTATTGTCTGATCATCTTTAAACTCAGGAGGCTCCAGGTTAAAGTGGTTAGCTGCTGATATATATAAGGTTCTGCGAGGGGGATGCCCATCTGAAACTGCATTATAAACATCGTCTTTTTTACCTTTTTCAATTATCGTTTTCACAACACTAATACAATCATCCTGATGGATAAGATTAACCGGTTTAGCGGGATCATTTAAATTTTTTTTCCCCGCAAGATACCGAACAGGATGTCTGTTATATCCATACATTCCGCCAAAACGTATTATTGTGGTATGAAATGTAGCATCTTCCATAAGTAGATATTCAGCTCTTAAAATCGCTTCGCCACTGTCTCTGCTTGTATTTCCAAACTGGGCATCCTGCTCTTCGATCAGACCACTGTCATTGCTGTATACGGATGTTGAACTTGCAAATATTACCCATTCAATTGAGTAATCTTCAATTTTTGTTTTTATCTGATTAATGAGGTTTGGATAAAGATCGATAACGTTATTATTCTTTGTTGAAGGCGGAATATTTAAGAAAAGAATATCAGCATCCCAAAATGAATCTACTTCATTATTCTCCAAATCATCAGGTAATTTAATTAGGAAAGGTTCTATTCCCGCCTGTTTTAATATGGATAATTTACTTTTACTAGTTGTTGATCCTTTAACAGTATGCTTTAATCGCAGTAGTTGTTGCGCAAGTGGAAAACCAAGCCAACCGCATCCTAATACACTAATCTTCATAAACTTCAGTAGATTTTAATTGGGGTAAAATGTAATAATTCAGTAGCGATAATAAAAAAGTTACCTATCATAACTTGTTGAAACAAAAAAGGCATTGCTATGTGCAATGC
>JBGTFX010000454.1:0-11511 GCA_041747055.1 Balneolaceae bacterium | reverse complement strand
GATATTACGTAAAAATGCCAATTCAAGATTCAATTCAGTAAATTCATTATCAACCACCAGCTCTTGTATAAGTGCAAATTGCTGCGATGCTTCTTCTTCCCATAGCACTAATAAATCACGCATCTCTGTTATGATGTCCTTTAAAAGGCCGATATTTTGTACTTTAGCCGCAATCCGTGCAGCTTCGAACAATACAGCTTGATTATCGGGTAGTTGATCATGTAGTCTCTGAATCCTTTGCAATATCTCATCTGCATTTGCCACATCATCCTGACGCTCCAGTTCCTGAATCAACGAAAACTGAACTCTTAAATATCCGGGCTCAGAATCCAATGCAGATTTCATGTATTGAATGGCTTCATCAACATTCCCTCTTCGACTTTCAAAAATGCCTGATAAATAAAGAATATCAGAGTTATTCGGCGCAATTTCGCGAGCGATTGAAAATCGGTCCGCTGCAAGATCAAAATTTCCCTGCCTCATTGCATAAACTCCAAGATTTGCCCACGCGGCGGGCTCTTCAGGATATGCGTTTGCAACATCGTTCATCTTATTGAAAGCAAATCGGGCTTCTTCTGTTTGGCTTGCCCCAAGGCTTACATAAAAATTTGACACGGCTTCACGATAAGCTTCTGAATCCGTTGATACTTCTTCCGGTTCAGAACTGCAGCTTATCAATAAGCCAAGCATTAGAAAAATAGAGAGAAAGCGTAAAATTGTATTCATTATTTGATTTTCAATTGCTTGTATAATGTCGACTGAGACTATCTAAAATTCTAACCTTTACGTCATACCGGATCCCGATCCGCTCATTTTTTCCCTGAGAAGCGATATCTCCTGCCTTTATCAAGTTAGGAGATTCTGATCCCGAAAGCTTTCGGGACAGAATGACGCAGGACAGCTACCAACTCCTACTTACGTCTAAACAGTTCAAATGATAGATTATTTTTCCCTACTAAAAATAGCTCTTCATTTTCCCCCACCTTAAACGGCGTGATTGACCGAACCTGTCCGGGAGTGAAGAATCCACTTTTCTGTAAAGAAAGAACATTAAATCCCATTTCTTCAGAATACGTTAGATGTAAACCATAACCGGCATCTTGTCTGCCACCCATGCTTGGTTTTACATCGTAATGGTTTCCGGCTAACAAAAGTTGCTTTGATGATTCATTATCAAATATTTTTATTGTTTTTAATGGAAATGACTGAGCATCTATAGGAAGTGGCTCAACTGTTACTTGCTCATTTCCATTGTTAAAAATAACTACAGAGCGTAACTCAGTAATCTGTTTTTGAACCGCATCACGTATTTTCTCCTCGCCCAACAGGCTTTGAACAGACCTTGACGCATAATCCTCGTAACTGGTCAATACTCTTGTGAGATGAGGTAATTCCTGTAAAAGTTCATCAAGCTGTTCAAAAGGTACATCCTTTCCGTTGTGTTTTCGGGAAAGAATTCCGGTTGTATACCCACTATCATCATAATCATTGATGAACATGGTAATTGGATATTCAACAGTGGCTTGAAGTCGAGAATTTGTACCGAAATTACCGACTAGCAAATCCGGTCTTCCATTTTCATTAAGGTCACTTACTTCTACCGCCTGCCAGAGTCCCGCGAGTCTATTCAAACCCAGTTTAGGTGTAATATTTTCAAACCCAGCTCCGCGATTTTCAAAAATTGTTATCGGCATCCATTCGCCAACTACAATTAAATCGAGATTTCCGTTTCCTGTAAAATCAACCCAAACGGCATCTGTTACCATTCCAATATCTTTTAGTTCAGGAAGTAGTGACTCTGTCACATTCTCAAAATTTCCTGAACCATCGTTTTGAAGAATAACGTGTTCAGGTGAGTTTCCATATGACCAGGGAATTGATCTGCCACCTACAAACAAATCTTCACTTCCGTCCCCGTTAAAATCACCACTTATAACTACAGACCCATTTACGGATAATGAGGGGATTCTGCCTTCAGATTTTGTGAAATTTCCATTGCCGTCATTAATATATAGACGATCCATGTGGATGGATGGCTCGTTCATTAACTGTCCTCCACCTGTAGCTACGTATAGGTCCAAGAAACCATTTCCGGTCGCATCAAAAAACAGTGCGTCAACATCTTCTGATCGGCTATCTAAAGCAAACAAATCTTGTTGAACCGAGGTGAAGGAACCATCTTTCTGTTGGAGATATAATTTCGATGCAGTGTTGTACCCATTTCCAATAAACAGATCGTCTAAACCATTTCCGGTTACATCTCCCACTGCTACTGCCGGACCCTCTTTACTTAATTTATAAGGAAGCAGTGGTTCTTGGGAAAAATCATCATAATCGTTTTCCTGATGTTCAAAACCCATATTTACTTGATCTGATACATTTATCAAAACAGAATGTTCGTAGGATCTATGCAAAAGGCTAAAGTCAAATTCGCCGGAGGCATCTGAATGATTTATTGTCAGTCTTTGATTGACCCCAACATTTTCCATGGTTTGATGGCTCCAATCCGGCCAAACTACCAGCAGTGAATCAACCGTAGTATTTGTACCCAAACCAAAGTGAAGTACGTGATCTACTGATGATTGAAATCCACGCGTCGGAAACTGCTCCTGGTAAAATATTTCATCATCCTTATAAAGAATTACCTTCGCCCCTATTCCGGTTGAATTATATGTGCTGCCATTTAATTTTACTTTTAAATAATTCGACGCAGAATCCGGTGTAGCATTATTTCGGTAAACAGCTGCCTGACCATTTACATTGCTGACAACCAAATCCAACATTCCATCATCATTTAAATCTGCATACACGGCTCCGCTCGAATAAGCAGGTTGATCGAGTCCCCATTGAGATGTAACATCTTCGAATTGAAGTGCTCCGTGATTTTTATAAAGGTAATTTGGTACCTTAATGGAGGGCATAAAATCAATTGATTCATATAACTCTTTGGAAATTTCTTCATTACCACTGTCATCTCGAAAATCGCCAATCAACCGAATAAAATCCAAATCATTTGGCCGCCTGACCATCCCATTTGTAATAAATAAATCTTTTTGCCCGCTGTTATCTAAATCCATAAAAAGTGACGCCCAGCTCCAATCTGTTTTGGCAACTCCTGTTGTAAAAGCCATTTCGCTAAATAGAGGAGTTCCATCCGGAGAAAGTCCACGGTTTATTTGAAGTGTATTCCGTGAGTTCTTCTCACCAAAGCCAACACTCTTCTTCGCATTTGCAATGACCACTAAATCCGCACCTCCTGATCTCATAAATGAGTCATGATTGTCAGGCATCATATCGAGTGAAATAATATCTACATTTCCATCATTGGTGATATCGGCGATGTCATTTCCCATTGAAGAATTGCTGGTGTGTCCGATCATTGTGTATAACGATTCAGTAAATGTGCCATCGCCATTATTAATGTAGAGGTAATCATCTTCATGAAAATCATTTCCCACATAAATATCCGGCCAGCCATTTTTGTTGATGTCGCTCACCGCCACTCCCAATCCGTAGCCAAGCGCACTACTAAAAATTCCTGACTCTTCTGTTACATCCGTGAATGTATCACCATCATTTCGGTAAAGCTTATCTCCCGCTTTGGGATCTTTTATATCACGTAAAAAATCTTTTTGTCCGTATGTATTTTCACTATGAAAAGAATGGTTTAGAATGAAAAGGTCAAGTCTTCCATTTTTGTTGTAATCGAAAAATACGGCCTGTGTAGAGTAACCTTCGAAGTCGATCCCATAATCTGCCGCACGTTCGGTGAAAGTACCGTCACCATTATTTATAAAAAGTTGATTTGAACCTGATTTATTGAGATAGTTAACTCTACTCACATAGATATCCAGATAGCCATTTCCGTTCACATCAGCCATTGTAACTCCGGTTGACCATGCGCCTTCATCTCCTGCAACACCGGCTTGATCCGTTACATCCTCGAATTGAAAATCACCTTTATTGAAATAGAGTTTATTGGGTTCCATGTTGCCTACGAAAAAAAGATCGGGGAGCCCATTATTATTAAGGTCTCCGGCAGCAACCCCTGCCCCATCATAAAAATACATGTAGTTGAGAATATTGAGCTCAGGAGTGCTCTCAACACGATTTTCGAAGTTAATATTAGTTTCTCCGGAAGAAAGTAAACTAAATTTTTTGTCATCTGATGAACATCCGAGCAAAAAAAGAGAACAAGTAGAAACGACAAATAATAATCTTGATGACAAATATATGAGCTGACTCATGCTTCAGATTTATTCAAATACCTTAATTAAAAGCGCTTGTTTAAGAATTGTAAAATTTACCTTAATAGAAGACTCATTACAAGTCAATTAAGAGAAATTTGCTGGGTATTATGTGTCTTTTGAAATTGAAAAATTGACTAAAAAGTTGGTGTTTACCCAGTATACGGTGGATATGTGAAAAAATGGTAAACATCCCCACTTGAAAAATATTTAAGTTGATCATCCTTTTGCTGTTGGTTAGGTATCTCAAACTGTAAGGAATTCACTTTTTGAGGTTCATAAGTAAAAGGTGGTACGACAGCCCTGAAAGGGCGAAGCCAATAGCATAGGAAGGATTATATTTTTCTGTTTGTTGCGAAGCAGTGCTTCGCGGGCAACGCCCTATGGAATCGAACCATAAACCCAAAAAGCCCCGAAGTGGGCGCAGGCCAAAGAGGAGCTTATGCCACAATCATTATCTCAAGTTTATTCCCACATCATTTTTAGCACAAAAAATCGTCAACCATTAATTGATAAATCAATTCAATCCCAGCTATTTGATTATATCGGTGGAGTTTGCAAATCCTTGAATTGTAACCCCATACAGGTAGGTGGACACCTAAACCACATTCATATCTTATGTTTGTTATCCAAGAAAATCTCACAAATAAAACTTCTTGAATTGGTAAAAAAGCGGCCCTCAAAATGGATCAAAACACAGGATGAGAAGTATTCTAATTTTTACTGGCAGGATGGTTATGGTATTTTTTCTGTTTCTCCAATGCGAGTAACCCAAATTGCGAAATATATCAAACATCAGGAAGAGCACCATCGTACGTTAAGTTTTGAAGAAGAACTTAAATTATTTCTCGATAAAAATGATGTCGAGTACGATTATCAATATTTATTTAGTTAAGAGGATTCATTTCCGGTCTGCGCCCTTTCAGGGCTTAATTTTACTTGGGCTGCTTTTACACAGGGCGCTGCCCTGTGCTATTGCCCATACCCTTTCAGGGTGAAATCTTTTCCAGAGCTTAATATAAAAATGACTAAATAACCCTTACAAAGCGCACCCTTAAATTAGAAATCAGGCTATGCCTTTTTTGCTATCTCTTTTCCCTTCTCAATCCACACTTGGTCCGATTCTTTCGGGATTATAAAAAAAGTCTCTCAAGTGAGAGACTTTTTTTATTGAAAATTACGTCGCCCAGGTTCGACCCACTTCCTCAAATGGCATACAACCATCATATATTCCGGGAACAGCTTCATAACGTAGAACTTGAGTAGCTCCTACTTCAGATGTAAAATATCCAAGCATTGTTAATTCTTTAAAAATAAGAATAAACGGTGCCTCTCCATATGGTTCTTCAACAGCTAAACGATTCTGAAAATAGGTAAAATCGTATCTTTGTTCATCCGTACCTTCAGTGAAGTCCACTTGTAATTCAGCTCGTGAATCTTCTGTGAACTTATCAAGTCCGGCGAGAAATGCATCCCGCTGTTCATCTGTGTACGTTTCATTTACCATTGTTTCGATAAATTGTGGTACCCCAACTTCACTTGCAGCAGGAGTTCCATCGGCAGGCAGAATAACATCAGCAAGTGCGGTTACTGTATTTGCCTGACTATGGGAAAACAGAACCGGAGTCCAATCTCCTGTTTGAGCCGTGCAGCCTTTTAATATACCTAGAATATTTGGTGCAAATATTACACCACCCAATAGTAATCCGGTGCGTTTTATTGCTTCTTTTCTGTCAATATTGTTGTTTTTCTTATCCATTATAAATTCCCCTTTTTAAGTTCCTCTGTTGCGTAATTTGCAGCTCGAGCGGTTAATGCCATGTATGTAAGTGATGGATTTTGACAAGCTGCGGATGTCATACATGCCCCGTCCGTAACAAACACATTAGGTACCGTATGAACTTGATTCCACTTACCAAGAACAGACGTTTCAGGATCTCTTCCCATCCGGGCTGTTCCCATTTCATGAATCCCAAGGCCGGGACCTCCCGGATCATCATATGTACTTACATTTTTCATACCGGCGGCTTCAAGCATCTCGGCAGCATCATTTTTCATGTCTTCTCGCATCTTAAATTCGTTCTCTTTGAACTCCACATCAAACACAACAGTAGGCTGACCCCACTTGTCTGTTTTGTCGTAATTCAAATACATACGGTTGCTGTGATCGGGTAACATTTCACCAAAAGCAGTCATTCCCAATGTCCATTTACCCGGGGTAGAAACAAGATTTTTCAGTTCAGAACCAATTGCCAGTTCCCTAACTCCATGATGCCAGCCCTGACGGCTTGCACTTCCCTGGTAACCAAATCCACGCAGATAATCGCGATCATTTCCGCCGATGTTCCTGTAGCGGGGAATGTAAAATCCGGTTGGGCGACGGCCCCAGTAATATCTGTCTTCATGGCCATCCCATTCACCGTTTGCTCCCACTCTAAAGTGGTGATCCATCATATTATGACCCAACTCGCCTGAGTCGTTCCCCATTCCATTTGGAAATCGGTCTGATTTGGAATTAAGCAAAATAGACGTTGATCCCACGGTTGATGCATTTAGAAAAACAATTTTTGAGTAATACTCAAATTCCTCACCGGATTCAGCATCCACAACACGAACACCGGTCGCTTTCCCGGTTTCTTCATCATACATCACTTCGTTTACAATGGAGTGAGGACGAAGAGTCATATTCCCCGTTGCTGCAGCCGCAGGTAGTGTGGCAGCATTACTGCTAAAATAAGCTCCATATGGACAACCCCTGCTGCATAAATTTCTATTCATACAAGTTCCGCGTCCGTTGTGAGCGCGAGATAAATTAGCATTACGGCCAATCGTTAAAACCCTTCCAAATTTGTCAGCCATGGATGCTTTTAATTCTTCTTCCACGCAGTTCAGATCCCAAGGAGGTAGAAATTCACTGTCAGGCAACTGGGGTAAGCCCAACGCTTCACCGGCGATACCTGCAAATTTTTCAACATATGAATACCATTCGGCTACGTCATCGTAACGTATAGGCCAATCTACAGCAATACCTTCTTTTGCATTGGCCTCAAAATCCATCTGAGACAGTCGATAACTTTGTCGTCCCCACATAATCGAGCGTCCACCCACGTGATATCCGCGAATCCAGTCAAAGCGCTTTACTTCTTCATAGGGCTGGTCTGTATCCTTTATCCACCAGTGCTTCGTTGATTCACGTATTGTGTACCCTGTTCGCATCTGTTTTTCATAATCTTTACGCTCTTCTAGCGGCACTTGATCTGCCCTGGGCAATTCCCATGGATCTTTATTCATGGTAGGGTAATCCTTCAAATGCTCCACATTTCTGCCGCGTTCAAGTACCAGTGTTTTTAAGCCGTTTTCGGTCAGTTCTTTCGCTGCCCAGCCACCGCTAATTCCGGTACCCACAACAATAGCGTCGTATGTGTTTTCTTTTTTTGCTTTCAGATTCAAATTCATTTGTATAGCTGCTTATATGTTATTGTTTAGAGCAACGAGCGTAGCCACTCGGTATGCACGAGCACGAAATTAGATAGCCCGAATTTTGATATTCTTAAACTTTACTACATCACCGTGATCTTGAAGTCCGATATGTCCTTGGCGCATAGCACCAAATTCAGGATAGCACCTGAACTTACTTTCGTGAAGCATATTAAACCACTCCGGTGTCCACCTCTCATATTCTACAACTTTTTCACCATTTTGCCAATGCTCGATTCTAGATCCATCAGATACAATTTTTACCGAGTTCCACTCTCCATAAGGTTTCGTGTTTTGCGGATCGGCAGGAATTAAATCATACAGTGAAGCTGCTTTTCTGTTGTGATTGATTCCCTGATCGGCATCTGGATGATTTTCGTTGTCTAAAATCTGAAATTCCGGGCCCGACCAGTAAATGGCCCGCTCTTCTTGTTCTAATACATGATAAAAAATTCCACTGTTACCCCCTTCTTCAATCATCCAGTCAATTTTGAATTCGAAATCCCCATAGGTCTCTTTTGTGATGATATCCAAAGCTGAGGATCTCTCTTCATCAGAAGAAGGACGAAATACAAGCAGTCCGTCTTCAACATGCCAGCCTGCATCAGGAAATGCTTCCATATTATAACCTCTCCAATGGTCGGTTTTCTCTCCATCAAAAAGAAGCGACCATCCCTCCTCTATTTCGACTTCTGTGAGTTTATTCATTAAGGCATTTTTTTGAGTTGATGGTTCTGCTGTTTCGCAACCCTGAATGATAGATGCTAATAAAATTGTAATTACTATAATAAGTTTGATCATCACGAATTTATAAGTTTTCCATTTTGATGCATCCAGTAAGTGTTTCTACTACTCTTAATTAATGGCTCTCATAATAAAACAGTAAATGACATTACACACAAATGGAAGAACTTAAAAAATGTAAACGTTTTCATTGAAACATGTTACTTCCATCTCACCAGACCGTGGTATTTCTATTTGACCATCAAACTTCTTCTGAGACCTAACTGATTTCGAGATCGAACCGGATTCATCATTGAATAGAAGAGACACGCGAAGTCTCAAAAGACTTCGCGTGTCTGTCCTGCCTTCTCCTTTTCTTCTTTACAATTGTAGAAATATTCCGATATTAGCTCACATGAAAAAATTTGGCTCAAGAAATATGAACTATCAAAAGAGAATTTTAGGGCTAATAGTCTTCCTTCTCTCTTTTACTGTTCCAGCAACTCAAGCGCAATCAATTGATTCTCCGCGTGCTACACTCAAAGGATGGGAAACAAATTTAAACCTATTCATCAAAGATAGGGCTAACAATTTTGGAGGAGTTTATTACGATCGTGGACTCTTCCGCTGGTCCACACCTGAAATGACGCCGGAATATCACATTGATCTGTTTACCTATGGATTTACCTTATTTGATGATTACGAGTGGTTTGCATCCAATGATGGCTTTCGATCCATGATTGGAAGCTTAAATACTCCTGAATTTGCGGTAAATAGTCGGTTGAAGAGTCATCAAACAGTAAGTAAAAATGGAACCGTTGCAATAGACGCATTTCAACAAGAGGATCGTCAGGCAAAACGATCATTGTTTGTAATTGGGTATCAGTACCAGTTTGGAGAAAATCATCTTGCGGGATTTTCCCACACTCTTGGTCAGAAAAAAACAGATTTGGATGCCACTCTCTTCTACCAATTTGGCAATACGGAAATTGGGTTCATCACAACAGAAATTACGCTTTTAGATTGGCTGAATAATACAGTAACGGGTTTAAGTGAAGATCGTCAAAGCGAATTTTTGATACGTCATAACTACTCCAAGAAACCTTATTTATATGTGGTGAGATTAGAAAGCCCCCAGATCGGGATTTTTCGTGGAGAGGCTACTATTGGAATTCAGCCAAGAACTGAGGCAAGGGTAACGCGCAGAGAGTTACCCGATGAAGATTTTATCATGGAAGATTGGGTTAATTATCAGGCGGCACTTCTTGAAGCAAATTATGCAGGGTTCACCGCAGGAATTATCTACCAGCGGACGTTTGCCCGGATGCAGCGTGATGCCGCTCCCGGATCTAATTATCTGCTCGATTTTGGAAACCGACAGATTCAACAGCGCGGTGGGGCTTACATTCATTACCGATGGAGGGATATTGGCTTTGAACAGTGGTTTTTCATAGAACGAAATCGTGACCAACAATTTGATAATGAACCGGCAGCATATCGTCTTCAGGATCCATTAGCCGGTAGTCGATATCCTTTCGATTTTAACGAAATAAGACGATGGAATAAAAGCAGGATATTTTATCAGCCTAAAACAGGCTTTACCGCTTATTTGGAGCACAATGGAGACTGGCGTGATTTGGGAATGGATGGCGAAACGGGTGACGGTCGCATATTTGAAGCATTGAATTATAGATCGTACTACACAAACCAGATAGTGACGAGAAACGAACGGCTTACGCTAGGCTTAGGTTACCGCTTTACTGAAAATTTCTACCTCACACTCGGTGCTTCCTACGACATAGACGGCGATCTTAAAGACGGATTTAATCAAAATCGTGTTGGCGCTTCACCGGCACGATTTGATGGCGGCTTTGGGCGAATTCATTTTACCTGGTGATTAGCGTAACCCAGAGCTCCCGCTCCGAGTATCGCTTTGCCCCTGAAATACATTCTTTCTCGATAACCCGGGGGAGTTCTTTTCATTACCCTACTTCATAATTAATTTTTGAAGGATTTTCGGTTCTCTTTGAAGCATCTAAAACCTCAATTCCTACAACGCTTCCCTGCCGGTCATAATCAATAATTATTCCCGGCTTATCCTCATCACTTATAAATACTTCCGCATCAGTAAAGCGCAAGTAAATTGCATCTGCTTCTTTATCAAATCTAATATCCATACTTCTCGATTTTTGAAGTTTTATATGCCGTAATAACTAAATTTGACTTTTTGCAGCTATTAACAAAAACCCTGACTAAATATACCGAATCATTCTCAAAAATTTTTTTTTTGAAAAACTTTTTTACAGGGTTCAGGTATTGCAACATCATCCGGATGGTTTAAAACCAATCTAATTGTATCAAGTTTTAACCCTCTCTTTTTTTAGCCTTTCTTTAGCATGCTTTGAAAATGTCCATTTCATATCATTTTTAAAATAGTTAACCAATATGAAAAAGTGAAAAATAGCTTTAAAATAGTACTCCTACCACTTGTTAACCCTCGGACGGGGACGTCCGAGCTACGCATCCCGCATATAAAAGATCCGCAATATCTTTTTTGAGATATTGCGGATCTGCTTTTTTTATGTGGATAACTTTGAGAAGACCTAATTAGAACTCCTTCATTACCATGTGAATTAATAATAATAATATAAACTCCCCCCGCTTCATCTATACCAAGACTACAAATTTGGGGAGTTGGCACGGACTTGATATAGCCTTGGTATGGAATGTATAGAGTTGTTAAGCTTACTTAAAGTAATTATAATTGTGAGAAATAGGAGGAATTAGATCGATACCGAAAAAGTATCTTTTACAACTAAAAGGCTCCCGAAAGAGCCTTTTTATGAAAATAAATAGAATGCAATCCTAATCACTGACCTTCCGGTACAGCCCCTAAGCTAAAACTGTTTGGGCCAACTACTGCGGTAATTTCTATATCACCATCAGTACCACCAATGCCGGGTGTAAAATTGGTTCCACTGGATGGATAAGCATAAATCGTAAATGAACCTGCTGTTAAATCGCCAATCACGTAGCGCCCATTTTCATTTACGGCTGTTCGATT
>JBGTFX010000453.1:0-14294 GCA_041747055.1 Balneolaceae bacterium | reverse complement strand
ACATTCCTCATCAAATCAAGTGGTAGCAAACGGAAACAGATCGGATAATGAAGTGATTTCAATTGATGAGCAGTCTACCCGATTTGTAAGTCGCTATGCACTTCCGGCCACCTCTCTCTTTTTTGCGGTGGGTAAATTTGATGAGCAATCGAGATTTATAGATGGAAATGAAATATTTCTTTACAACGAATCGGCCACCTCTGATTTGGAGATTCGGGACGAGATTTTTTCTATTGCTGCCAGTACAATGAAGGAACTGGAAGAAATCACCGGAGTGGGTTATCCATACAGGAATTTGCATTTGGTAGTATTAAATGATGTGATGTGGGAAACACGGAAAGCTGCTTCCGGCGTGATTTTAATTGATTCAAATAAAAATCTGGCTGATCAAATACAGTTTGGAATTATGAATCAATGGGCAGGAATAATGTTGCGGGATGAGCAGTGGGGTGAGCCGGATGCTATTCAAATTTTGAATGGTTTTTTTGCTCATAAAATGGGTTTGAATTTGCAGGTGGAATCAATTTGGCCACAAACAGATGGAGAATCATTTTATAATGATTTTATGGCGGAAAATGTAGATAGCTGGTCGTTTTATTTGCAAAACAATTCTGCGTTGAATGATGTTATTCAATTTTCATTAAAAGCACTGTACGATTCCAATAAAAAGGTTTACGACTGGAAAGGATTTAGTGAATTTTTGTACGAAGAAACAGGGCAGCCTTTTACCCGTCGCCCGCAGTTTGAAGAGCCGGAAGTTGAGCTGGTAGAAGAATATGAATACTCCGTAGAGATGAAGTGGAATGAGCAAGAAAATACCGTAAGATTAATTTTTGAAGCTGCTAACGGTAGTATTAATGAATTGGTGACAGTTCAAGTAGATGAAATTACATTTAATGGTATTAATAATCGGGAACTGACTTTTACAGGAGTGAGAGATGAAGTAGAATTGATCGTTTCAGCCGGTGTTGAAAATATTGTTTTACGGATTGATGAACGGGATGATGTAGTACTTAAGGAGAAAAAGCCTTTTATGTTTTGGATTTATCAGCTACGAAATGGGGAGGAACCGGAACAGCGGATAAGAGCAGCTGAAGGTTTGAGTGAAATCACTGATAATCCGGATTTACAGCTGGCTATGCGGGATGCGTTAAACGGGGAAACAAATGCGAATGTCTATGCATCTATCTTATATGCATTGGCAGATTTAACAAAAGGTGCCAGTGGTACGGAGCAGCTTTTTTTGGAACGGGCAAATGCAAGACAAGAAGAAGTAATTCAAAAAGCGGGTGCTTATGCTTTAATGAATTTTGAAGGAAATTCGCAGGCCATCAGTCGTCTTAGATCTTTGATCACCAATACACCATCCGATGATGTGAGGAGCCAGGCAGTAACATCGTTAGCTGAAATCACCGATGCGGATGCATTTAGGAACATTATTGAGATACTCATCACTCGTGAACCTGCATTACAGTCAGTTCCTTTAATGCTTGAACTATTGGCAAAAAAAGGAAAAGAAGAAATTTCAGTACAGTTTTCCGAAACGTTTGTCAGTCGCGAGTTTCCAATTACTATCCGTTATCAAGTGCTCGAATTTATGTTGGAATATGATAAGGATTCTGAAAGTTGGGAGCAGCGTTTGATAAAGTTACTGGCTGATCCAGATCCAAGAATTCGCTACAAAGCGTTAGATGCATTAGAGGTACTTGATAAATCAACCAGAGAAACGATTATAGAAAGATTTCGCTACGAAGAGTTTGATGATAGGGTGAAAAGACGTTTGGTGAACTAACATTCTCTAAGATGTAGAACTACCAATTGTTATTTTCTTCTTCCATTGGTTCTACCATTGCAATAACATCATTACCATTGTGATTAGAGACGGCAGCATACCAATAATCACCCCATTTCCACGAGACAATATGTTTGCCATTTACCTCACGAATATGGTAATCACCATAAGTCTGACAGTGTTTTACCGCTTCTGAATCCCGCTTAATAGATTTCTCTTTTTTAAGTTCATCGAGCTTAAAGGCAAATACGTAAATATTTTCATCAATTTCTTCTTGATGAAACTTTAAAATAGGTACGTCATAATTCCCCATAAAATTGGAATAGATAACCTCTGTAATCTCAGCTCCATCAAACACAGGCATTCGTGGGAAATAAGATAATTGTGCTTCTAAGTATTCAGAGGCATGGTTAATATCATCGGGAGTTACAGATACAAGAACGCCGTTAAATTCATCAGAATTCTGGAAGTGTGTAAATACAATTTCTTCAAGACTTTGATAAACCGGTAATTGGCCGGTAGAAGTTCGTTCTAATAATTCAATAGTTATCAGCGAGAAGAAAAAAATAACAGCGGCCGCTGCAACATAACGCAAAGGTTTAAGAAGTTTAAAAATAGTGTTACGGTTGGATGCGGATGAAGAATTACTGATTCTATCCTTAGAGACATCTTTTATAGAGTTTGGTGAGTTATCTATCCTGAATGATAATTTTTTTTCCCATTCCAAATCAGCAATGAGTTCAGTAATTTTGGTTTTTAAATGGTCTGGGGCTTTCTCTCTTTTATAATTTTTCTTAACCAACTCTCTTACAATTTTCAAACTCTCGTATTGTTTTCGAACAGTGTCATCTTTTTTAATATAGTTGAAAAAAGCATGGCTTTCTGTTTCTGTAGCCTCCCCATCAATGATGGAAGCAATTAAATTTAAAGCCTGTTTTTTTGTCAATTTCATGATAACCTTGAGCTAAACTTCAATACATCTTTTTATCAAACCACACCTATCTTCAGGAAAGATTTGAACCCAACTTTTTAAACAGGGATAATAGTTCAATCATTCATATAAATAACATTCATTTGATAAAAAAATGGACGTCACTTTTTAAGTAGTTGATATAAAAACCTTCAACATATTAACTGTCAAGGGATCACAGGAATCATCAGCCCTATCAATTACTGTTAATGTACAATGATTCCATTATCCGAAGATTAAAAAAAGCTTTGCATTTTCATACAAAGCTTTTTAAGAATTTTAGAGGGTTTTGGCTTTAGTGCCTCGGATATTGCGGTCAGGCAGGGGTGACACGAAAGAAACCCACCAGACGGTAAATCCAACCGTCAGATGGGAATTGACTTACATGTTCTGAACTATTTCGTCACCAAATTCTGAGCACTTCAGGAGAGTAGCGCCCTCCATTAATCGTTCAAAATCGTAAGTGACTCGTTTATCACTGATCGCTGCTTCAATGCCTTTTTCAATCAAATCAGCGGCTTCACCCCAGCCCATATAACGCAGCATCATTACTGCTGAGAGGATGAGCGAACCGGGATTTACTTTATCCTGACCGGTATATTTTGGAGCTGTTCCGTGAGTAGCTTCAAATACGGCAATTCCGGTATCGTAGTTGATGTTAGCACCGGGTGCAATTCCAATTCCGCCTACACAAGCTGCCAGCGCATCAGAAATGTAATCACCATTAAGATTCATCGTAGCGATTACGTCATAATCAGCCGGACGTGTTAAAATTTGCTGAAGGAATGCATCCGCAATCACATCTTTGATGATGATGCCGTTGGGTAATTTGCACCATGGTCCGCCGTCAATCTCTTTGGCACCGAACTCTTCTTTAGCGAGTTCATATCCCCAGTTTTTGAAGCTTCCTTCAGTAAACTTCATGATATTTCCTTTGTGAACCAATGTTACACTGTCTCGCTTCTCTTCAATCGCATATTTAATAGCTGCACGAACTAATCGTTTAGTTCCTTCGATAGAAATTGGTTTGATTCCGAGTGATGAAGTTTCAGGGAATCGAATGTTTTTTGATCCCAATTCATTTATGATGAAATCCTTCAATTTTTTGTTTTCGGGAGTTCCTGTCTGATACTCGATTCCGGCATAAATATCTTCAGTATTTTCTCTGAAAATAACCATATCAGTCAATTCCGGCTGTTTAACAGGGCTCGGTGTCCCTGTATAATATTTTACAGGGCGCACACATGCATAAAGGTCTAATTTCTGACGAATAGCTACGTTTAATGAGCGAATTCCACCACCTACAGGAGTGGTTAAAGGACCTTTAATTCCTACTTTATATTCCTGAAATGCCTTAAGGGTATCCTCAGGTAACCAGGTGTCTTTGTCATATACTTCAAGTGCTTTTTCACCGGCGTAAACTTCAAACCAGTTTATTTTCTTTTCGCCGCCGTACGCTTTCTCAACGGCGCTATCAACAACATTTTTCATTACCGGAGAAATATCAATTCCAATTCCGTCTCCTTCGATGTAAGGCACAATAGGATCGTTTCCAACTTTTACGGTTCCATCAGGATTATTAGAAATTACCGTGCCCTCTTTGGGTTTCGTTAATTTGTCGAAGCTCATGTAGTCATAATTAGATTGCGATTTAATTTTGCTCAAAATAGCGAAAATCTGTTACGTTTGCTTATTAGAGGAATTTAAAATTTATAGAAGATTCAACTGCATATTGAACCATTCAAATAGTATCTTTGCAATGTTGATGTTGAAATGACGTTAAGACAGAAAAAAAGGAGTCATTATGATTAAACCAATGTTTGGCCATCGGCCTAAGCCAAAAAAATTCAACATGCCTCTTCGGTATTATAAACCTGAAGAGGAAGAGAGGCGAAAGCGAAGAATTAGCATCAAAATGAACCGCAGACGACCCAAGCAAGGTGCTCAGGTTTTTATCTATGCCATAGGTTTAGCTATTGTTGTTTGGGTAATCTCTGTACTTTAATCTCAATAAACCGTAAAAAAATCAGTTGAACAGTATCAGCGAAACAGGTTCTTCATCTATTATCCGGCCAATGCCGCCGGAGCTCTCGAACAAAATTGCCGCGGGTGAAGTCATCCAGCGTCCGGCCTCCGTTGCCAAAGAACTGCTCGATAATGCGATTGATGCAGGAGCTGATCGAATTAAACTTTTGATTCAGCAAGCGGGAAGAACACTCATTCAGGTAAATGACAACGGTTGTGGGATGTCTAAACAAGATGCAAGACTCTGTTTCGAGCGTCATGCTACTTCAAAAATACAATCGATTGAAGATCTGTACCGAATCCGTACGATGGGATTTCGTGGTGAAGCAATGGCTTCTATCGCGTCTATTTCGCAGATTGAAATGAAGACCAAGAGGGTAGAGGATGATGCCGGGGTGCTCTATGAAGTTTGGGGAGGGGAAGAGAAAAGACTGGAACCAACGGCAACGGATGATGGAACCTCCATTGCGGTCAGAAACCTTTTTTACAACGTTCCGGCCCGCAGACAGTTTTTGAAATCCGACGCTACAGAACTCCGCCATATTATCCGAACATTCCAGCACGCAGCACTTTCAAACATAAATATTTCTTTTGAAATGCATGCCGATGGCGAACAGATTTACTTATTGCCAAAACAGACTCTCGAGCAGAGAATCACCGAACTTTTCGGAAAGCAGTATCGCGCCAGCCTTATTCCTTTTAAGGAGGAAACCAGTTTAATAAAAATCCATGGCGTTTTGGCGGATCCAAAACTTGCCAAGAAAAGCAGGGGTGAGCAGTTCCTGTTTGTGAATGGCCGTCCCTTTCAGCACCGTTATCTTACCTACATAATTTTAAGTTTGTTTGATGCCTGGACGAAACAGAATGAGTATCCATTCTACTGCATTTTTCTGGAAATAGAACCCGATCTGGTTGATGTAAATGTACATCCTTCAAAAATGGAAGTTAAGTTTGAAGATGATCGAAGTGTAATTCAGCTTACCCGATCTGTGGTGAAAAAAGCGATCAACGAATATTTTGTTGTACCGGATGTTGAACAGTCAGAATGGGCAAGAGATGATTTTAATACGTCTTTTGAGAATTTCTCACAAAATGTACCGAAAGAGAAGAATGGCGGTGGAAATTTTCAGATGCCATCACGAATAAATTTTAGGCAGCGTGGGCCAAACGGCAATGAGTCGGCTGAGCAACTTTATGGAGATAGTAATCAGCAGTACGATAACGAGTCTTTAAGAACCGATGAAAACCGACCCGAAACCCGTGATCGTGGATTTTGGCAGCTACACAATCGATATATACTAACCCAAACGCGTACAGGAATGTGCGTGATTGATCAGCATGCAGCCCACAAGCGTATCATTTACGAAAAGACTCTGGGTGCTACCGAAGAATCCATTCCGGGCACTCAGCAGCTTCTATTTGCCCAGACAATCGAATTTTCTGCAACGGAGTTTTCACTGTTAAAAGAACTTCATGACATCATTCAGCGAATGGGGTTCAGTATTCAGCTGCTAAGCGGAAATACGGCGATCATCAATGGCGTTCCGGCAGATATTGATATTGGCAACGAACAGGTAGTTTTAAAATCGATGCTTCAGCAGTATCGGGAGCTCGATCAAAAACTGAAGGTAGATTCAAGGAAAAAAATTGCCATCGCTTTTGCTTCCCGGACGGCCATTCCACGGGGAAGAAAACTATCAGAGTCAGAAATGGAGCTGTTGATTGATCAGCTCTTTGCCTGTGAAGAGCCCTATCACGATCCGCTGCAAAAACCGACGCTGGTCTATATGCCGATTGATGAGATAAATAATCGGTTTCGGTAGTTTTTTTTAAATACATATTTAAATGTCACTCATAGCTTTATTTAAAAGGTTTTATACTGGAATAGGTGGGCAACTACCAATGAACCCATACTATGGAAACCATCAAAATGCTTAAACAGTAACTTATTTTCGAAAAAACCGGCCTCTGATTCGTGAAGGCGAACAGCTATCGCAGTGCGACTGAGACCGTTTAACTTAATCACTCCGGCCATAAGTCATGACCAACATTTAAGAGTAACGGTGATTATTAAAATTATCATCAATCCATGAACAGCTAGACCATTGATTAAGTTGGTCGAGGAAGAACACTGCGATACAGCCTTAACGAAGCAGCCGCCTTGAACTTTTGGTTCGTTTTGTTTCAAGACAAAATGAACAAGGAATGAATTCATGGAATTACCCTCGTAATTACCTATAACCCCCAACAAACTTACATCCTCGGGGAGTTTATAAATATCCATTTTTACATAGGGCGTTGCCCTATGCTATTGACTACGCCCGCGTTGGGGCTCTTAGTTCAACCCAAATAGTGTAATACTAAACAAACAATATGATCTTGTAGCGGGGGAGTCCTATATTCATCATATCTAAAAATCAAAAACGGAAGCGACTTGAATATACTCGCGGTTGAACCATTTTACAGCGGCTCGCACAAAGCTTTTCTAAAAGGCTTACAGGAAAATTCTGCCCACAATGTGATTCCAATCAAGCTGAACTACAAAGGGTGGAAATGGCGCATGCATGGCGATTCGGTAAAGCTTGCAGAGATGACTGGTCATGTTGAGGAGGAGATCGATCTACTGTTGATCAGCAGCATGACCAACCTCCCGGCTTTCCTGGCATTGACAAACCCGCGGTTTGCATACACTCCCAAGGTAATGGTGATGCACGAAAACCAATTAACACAACCAATGCCGGAAGGGGAGCAGCGCGATCTTACTTATTGCTACATCAACTACCTGAGTATGTTGTCGGCAGATCGTCTTCTGTTTTCAAGCAAATTTCATCTTGAGGATTTGATGCAAGAACTTCCAAATTTCTTGGAAAATTTTCCCGATGATAAATATTTCAACACGATAGATCAGATTCGCGAAAAAAGTATGGTTCTCTATCCAGGTTTGGATCTAAGCGTGTTTGATGACCAGCCGGATACCCGAAAAGAAAATGCTCGTCCGGTAATTGTATGGAATCAGCGCTGGCAGTTTGATCGCAATCCGGGTATGTTTTTTAAAGTATTAAATCGCTTAAATGATATTGATCTGGAGTTTGATCTCATTTTAGCGGGAGATACAAAGCATCAAAAACCGGAAGAGTTTGAAAAAGCCTGGAAACGGTTTGGGGATCAAATTACCCATTTCGGTTACGTAGAAAACGTGGAGAATTATAGTAAACTGCTTCATTCGGGAGATATTGTGGTTTCAACTGCAACTTACGAATTTTTCTGTGTGGCTATTATGGAAGCAATCTATTGTGGTTGTCATCCATTGGTGCCGAATAAACTACACTACCCGGAGCTGATTCCTGATTCACTGCACAAACCATTATTACATGCACCTGTTCTGTATGAAACTGAGGATGATCTATTTCATATTATGAAAGATTTGCTAAATGGATCTGTAAAACCCCTGCCTAAACCCTCTCTGCAGAATATCAACAAACATCTGGATTGGAAGAAGAGAATAGGTGAGTTTGATCAGTTTTTTGAGAAGATGGCAGGGGGGTAGTGCGATTTGGGAATTGAAGCATGAACATAAAAAGTCCCCCTTAATAAAGGGGGATGTTTATTAGAACTTGGTAAAATCCGATGAACACCCCTCTAAATCTCCCCTTGTTAGGGGAGACTTCTTTTATAGATTAAAAAATACTAACCGCGGGCTTAAAAAGGAGCATCATCATCGCCACCAATACTATGGGGTGGAGGTGGAGGTAGAGGAGCTGAGCCGCCTTGATATGGATCGGAAGGTATTTCGCCGCCACCTTCAAAGTCATCATCTTCTGCCTGGGTAAGACGTTCAAATCGTGCATATTGCTTCACAAAATACATATTTGATGATCCAATGGGTCCGTTTCTTTGCTTACCCACAATAAGCTCGGCCAAACCGTTGGTGGATTGACCTTCAGCGGTTGTGGTAATACCATAATATTCGGGCCGATATAAGAAACACACAACATCAGCATCCTGCTCAATAGAACCGGATTCACGTAAATCACTTAGCTGCGGACGTTTGTCACCTCCTCGCTGTTCAACTGCCCTGCTTAACTGAGAAAGTGCAATTACCGGTACATTTAGCTCTTTTGCCAACCCTTTAAGTCCACGGGAAATGGTGGCAATCTCCTGCTCACGGCTTCCTATTTCTTTGGAGCTTGCAGTCATCAGCTGTAAATAATCCACTACAATTAAACCAATATCGTGTTCACTTTTAAGTCGGCGGCATTTCGTACGAAGTTCCATCAAACTTAAACCGGGAGTATCATCTATAAATATCTTAGCTGTAAAAAGCCTGCTTGCAGCTTCTATAAGTCGTTTGAATTCATCATCTTTTAAACGGCCGGTTCGTGCTGCCTGTGCATCAATCCGAGCCTCCATTGTTAAGAATCTCTGCACCAATTGTTGTGATGACATCTCCAGGCTAAAAATGGCAACATTGGCACGAAGACTTTCATCCGGGTGTAAAACTGCATTTCGTGCACATGTTAGTGTAAAAGCCGTTTTACCCATGGAAGGACGTGCCGCAATAATAATCAAATCACCATTTTGCCAGCCGGAGGTTAATTTATCAACATCAAGGCCTGCGGGGACGCCGGTTACACCCGAGGGTTTGCCGCGAAGGTCCTCAAGATATTGAAGCGTATCCTTTAGGATATCACCAATTGCCTGAGAGCTGGAGCGGTTTTTAGTATTGGCAATTTCGAAAATTCGTTGTTCGGCCGCATCCAATGTGTCGAAGGCATCGGATGTTGAATCGTACGCATCTTTGATGATATCATTACACTGAAGGATCAAGTTTCGCTTGATCGCTTTCTCAGATATAATCTGTGCGTGATAATCAACATTGGCCGCTGAACTTACAGATCTGGTTAGATCTGCTAAATATCCACCACCACCAACAGATTCCAACAGGTGGTTATCGCGTAATTCATTTTCTACCGTGAGCAGATCGAGTGGGTTATCGCGCTCGTACAATACCCGAAGTGTTTCAAAAATGTGACGGTGTGCAGGCTTATAAAAATCCTCCGGCCGAAGCAATTGAAGCGCAATAGTAGCGGCTTCATGCTCAATTAACATAGCTCCTAAAACTGACTCCTCAACTTCAACCGCCTGGGGAGGGATTCGTCCGCCGGCTGCAAGCGATTGGTCGTTTTTTTTATTTTGGTAATCTGAGCCGTTCGATTGGGCCATGTGAGCTATTTACAGGATTAAAAAATCAATCAACTAGAACTAATGTACGCCTCTATAAGAAATGTTTCAGAGCTTAAATGCGTACAAATCCAAAATACGTGAAGGCAATAAATCACAATTACTAAAGCACTATTCCCACAGCTAATTGGATTATAAAAGTAACAAAAAGTAGAGAGTTTCTTTAGAGAAATTTTGAAAATTTATATCCACTACGAGGCTGTCCAAAAAGGTTTGTTCTTTTGAATTCAGCTTAAATAATTTAGGTTTTTCTTTCTGACTCCTATATCCCTCTCTATCTATTAGAGAGGGATTTTACGAGTCAAATCACTTTTTGGACAGCCTCTGATAAAATAGAGCATCATCATGGTTTCCCACCTAACTCATCATATCGTTTTCGAACCATCTGTACGTCTTCCCATGTGGGCCTTTTCCAGTTAGGATTACGTAACAGAGCAGCGGGGTGATAAGTCACTGTTAGATCAGCATTATTAAATTTATGAAAGGTACCTCGCAAATTTTTAAGTGCATCATCTTTTTGTAAAAGAGTAGTGCCGGAAATTTTTCCAACGCAAAGTATTACTTTTGGCTGAATGAGTTCAATTTGCCGCAGTAGATAGGGAAGGCTTCTTTTTCGTTCCTCATCATTTGGATTTCGGTTTTCCGGTGGGCGGTGCTTTAAAATATTGGCTATATAAATATCACTTCGATTAAAATTTATAGCGTCTAAAATTTTATCTAGTAGTTGACCTGCAGGCCCAACAAAAGGTTCACGTTGGATATCTTCCTGTTCTCCGGGTGCTTCACCGATAATCATTAAATCAGCTGCAGGATTGCCAACTCCAAAAACCAGGTTGGTGTTTTCCAGGTCGGTTTTTAAATCTCTATTTTCATCGCAAAGCTCTTTGAGGGCTTCAAGAGTTGTACACTGTTTTAGCTTTTCGGCAAGTGTCAGTTCTTTAGGTAATTCTTTTTCTTGTTCCGGTAAGACCGGTTCCGTTTTTGTACTTACTTCGGGAGTTACCACTTCCTTAGATTGATTTTTTAAGTCATCCGGCTGAACATAAGTTGGCGTGAAAGCACCATATAGTTCTTTTTCAGTTTCGATAAACTGAATGACTTCATCAATAATGGTTTTCTTTGGAGTATCCATTAATTCGATTCTTCTAGTTTTTCGAAATTAACGATACGATAGTAGTCGGTGGGGTAGGCGCCAACCTGAAGTAACTGTGGACGTAATGTATACTGAGTATCCATCGACTCCACAGAACCATCTATGGCCAGTCGGAACTGAAGAAATTCTTCCCGTTGTGCAGGATTTCTCCAATTTATTCGAAAGGTATCATAGCGCCAGTGTTCGAGATCTGCAATCAGGGAATCATCATCCCAAAACCGAATAATTAATTCACCATTTTCGATACCCACTTCCGCCGTATCATACAAATCGTCAAAATAGTAGCCGGTATACTCTTCCAATTGCTTGCTGGCGGAGGTATTCGGCTGTCGTTTTGCTTCAAACTCTTTGCGACCAGCAGCAGCTCTTTCATATCGATTTTGGTAGTTGCTCCAGTAAATTTCATTCCAGTCGTTAGGTTCTTCTATTTCCAGATAATGATCAATGATAGTGTAGGCAATGGCCTGTTGAAATGAGCTGAACACATTGGTGACCACAATCAAACCGAGGTTCTTTTCTGGAACCAGCATATAAATGGTGTTCATGCCGTCGGTCGCCCCTCCGTGAGGAAGCAAGCGATATCCGTTGTAGTCAGTGATGGAAAATCCAAGCCCGTAGCTTCTTTGGGGTGAAATTTCTGATCCCGATGAAAGGGCTACTTGAGGAGTTTGTATTTCCCGAATCGATTCCCTGCTTAAAATTTGATTATCACCATGCTTGCCGGGTTCCATAAGTTGCAGGCGCATCCATTCGGTCATGTCCGTTACGGAACTGTTTACACCACCGGCCGGAGCGGCATTGTCCCAATTTCGTCGTGAAATTTCAACTACTTTACCCTGAATTTCCTGATGCGGGTAGGCCGCATTGTCTCCATCAACAAGATCATTGATGCTGGAATTTGTTCGATCCATTCCCATTGGTTCGAAGAAATGTTTGTGCAAAAACTCTCCGAAACTCAAGCCTGAAACGGCAGCCACAATTTCACCGGCTGTGGAAAACATCATATTGCTGTACACATACTCGGACCGGAAGGGTTGTTCGAAGTCGTGATACCGCATTCGATAAATTAACTCTTCAGGGGATCTGTTTGTCATAAATTGAAGGCGGTTACCCAGCATTCGTCCTATTCCTACCTGATGTGTCAGCAGGTCGCGGATAGTTACTTCACTCGTCACCCACGGGTCACTCAACTGAAACCATGGTAAATGTTTGATTACTTTATCATCCCAGCTCACAAGTCCCTGATCAACTAAAATTGCGAGGGCTGATGCGGTCATATTTTTGCTTACAGAGGCGATACCAAACTGTGTGTGTGCATTGACAGGCAAATCGTATCCAAGCCGTTGAGTGCCGAAACCGGAAGCATAAACCAACTCATCATCCTTTACTATCGATACCGCCAAGCCGGGAATTTCCCATTGCTGCATTTTTTCGTTTACCCATTCATCAAAATTATCAGGAACTGAAGTTTGGGCAGAAACAGACGGTTGGATAAAAAGAAGTAGAAATAGCGGAAGAACGTAACGAGTTAATTTCATGGATGCATTCATTTTCTGAAAGTTAAAGCGTTTAATAATACAAAAAAGGAGGGAGTGATACCGTTTTGAAAGTAGAGTTGTATGGGTGGTCAATTGATAAATATCAACTGTGGCAGAAAATTTATCAATGCCTTATCTAAGGCAGTATATTTTCATCAAACCGGCGCAACTGCTCAAAATATCGCTGAATAAGCTGCTGATATTCATCGCTGAACTTAGTGTAGTTTGGATCTTGCAACCTTGCTCGAATTTCTTGTCTAAGTTCTTCCAGGGTCATTTGTGGAGGAAATTCACGAGCCAGTTGCTCTGCCCTAGAGCCTTCCCGTTCTTCATCCTCACCACGCTGATCCATTGCCTCCTCGGCATTTAACATTCGGGATAAAATATTTTGCTGGCGTTCTATCAACATAGGATCAGTAATTCCTCCCCTCATGTCGTTAATGGAATCTTCCATCTCCTCAAGCATTCTCTGAAGTTCACTTAAGGTTCTGTCACCGTCACGCAACGCGCCACTCTGCTGTAATTCCCGAAGTTGTTTACGAATTTCATTTTGCTGGCGTGCCATTTGATCTAATCGCTCAGATTGCTCACGTGTCAGCCGATCGCCCTGAATGTCATTTACCATATCCTGCAGCTGCTGGTTCAGCTGTTGCTGCTCGCCGGACATTTTTTGAAGGTTCTCAATCATCTGTTGCATTGACATTTGGCCGCCGCTGCCTCCATTTTGATCCTGATTCATCAGCTGATCCAGAAGTGAAGCAATGGTTGATGAAAGCTCATTAATACCACCCAAAGACTCTCTTGTGGTAATACTAGCTCCCCGTTGATTCCTCTCCGTCATTTCATTGATAGATCGCTTAAGTACACGCTCTACTTCAGATTTTTTACGATTCACCTGATTTGGAATCTGGGGTAATTCAGAAGAAATTTCGAAGATTGAATCAGCCACGGCAGAAAACTGATTGGACACATAATTTTGTTGACGGGCAAGTTCTACAAAACCCTGACTCCGATTTTGAGTTTCTTCAGATCGCTTGGATAAGTTTTCTTGCGCCTCCGACAGTTCCAGAAGGGTGTAGAGCGACCGTTGTAGTGCTAATATATTCACCTGAATTTGCTGGCCACTCATTTGCTGAATATTTTCGCGGAACTTATTAGCTTCTTCTTTTAACTGTTCACTAATTTGCTGTTGTTGCTGCTGCATTTGCTCCGATGGTGAAGATTCACCATTTTCTAACTGATCAGAAGTATTTTGTTGAAGCTCTTCCAGCTGTTGCTTGATTTGTTCCAGTTGATTTTGAGCATTTTCCTTAATTTCCTTAAGCTGTTTTTCTGCGCGTTTAGGAGGATTTCGATCTAAATTCTCAAGTTGATCAGATACTTGGTTCATATCTTCTTTAACCGCTTCCAGCTCTTGTTGAAGCTGTTCAAGAGTTGATTCTGCATCTTCCCGTGTTCGCTCTGATAGATCTTCATACTGTTGGGCCAATCTATCCAGGTCCGTATTCATTTTAATCTGCTTGAACAGCTCTTTGGTACGTTCAAGCCGTTCCCGGTAAAGCTCTTCGTTGAAAG
>JBGTFX010000452.1:0-3492 GCA_041747055.1 Balneolaceae bacterium | reverse complement strand
GACAATTTTCCAGCCGGATGATTTTTTGAGAAGGTTCATGGTATTTACTCCGCAGTGGCTGAATTCTTCCCCGCGATAAAATCGATAATCCATCCATGCAGTGGCGAGATTGTCATCAACATGTATGGTTAGAGAAGTTAGCTCCTCGTTTAATGTTCCAGGTTCTGCCCCTTCCACAGAGGTGATGAAACGATCAAATGAGGTTTCTCTAAGTACCGGTTCAACATCTGCAACAGTGACTGTTTTCAACGTAGTTTCGGTGGTAATCAGCGAACGAAGTTGTTCACCATCAGATGCCCGCATAGCATCAAAAAATTTGGCAATGACAGCAGTCACAGCTTCATCATTTTCAACATTACCTTCGGGTGAACATTGGATTAGTGAGAATATGAGGAGAGCAAGAAGCGGTAGTATTTTTAATCGTGTCATATAATCTGATTTATTAGAGTTAATAGAATGTATTTGATTTAGGGTTAGCATGAAAACAGAGTGAAAAAATATTTCTTTGAATTCAAATACTGTATTAGTATACTGGCACAGTACATCAATTTAAAACTTACAATTATGGTCTCAATACAAGATCTGTCTTTTGCATTTAAAAAAAATGACCCGCTGTTTTCCGGGCTGAGTCTTGAGTTAAAACCGGGTAACACTTACGGGTTGTTTGGTTTAAACGGAGCGGGTAAAACAACCCTCCTCAATCATATCACCGGAATGTTATTTCCTGCGAGTGGGGTCTGTAACGTACTTGGAAAACCGGCTAGAGAGCGGAGACCTGAGGTGTTAAGTGAATTATTTATCGTACCGGAACAGTTTGAGCTTCCATCTCTTACTGCAAACAATTACATAGATTTACACGCCCCTTTCTACCCGAGATTTGATGTGGGCCTGATGACAAGGATGATGAACGAGTTCGAAGTCAATTCCGATAAGAAAATTCCAAGCCTGTCTTATGGTCAGCGCAAAAAGTTTTTGATCGCCTTTGCCCTGGCAACTCAGACTAAACTACTGCTGATGGATGAACCCACGAACGGTCTCGATATTCCATCGAAAAGTCAGTTCAGGCGTATCCACGCTTCCCTTGATAATTCCACACGATGTACCGTCATCTCTACTCACCAAGTACGTGATTTAGGGGCGATGATTGATCACGTGACGGTGCTTAAAAATGGAAAGATTGTTTTTAACCGCAACCTCGAAGAAATTAGTAAGCGCCTTTCATTCCGGAAAATAAGTAAGGGAGAATCAGCCGATTATATCTATGGTGAGGACGTGTTAGGAGGTACTTTTGCTATTACTCCTGCCGGTAAAAATGGAAATGCCGAGTTGGATTTAGAACTCCTTTTCAACGGGATTATTCAGGAGTCAGACCGCATCAACAACGAATTTAAAACCCCATCACTATGAAGGCAATCACACATACACCCGGTTTCTCATTAGATCGGTTTATTCTGCTTTGTAAACGGTTTATCACCATCAATCAACGAACATGGGGGCTTGGTTTTGCAGGCGCACTAAGTCTGATTTTAGCAGTTTGGCTTTTATATACTATTGTCGGTGGACACGACCTGGTAATGTATAGCACCATAGCCGGCCTTCTGCAGTTACTATATATTTTGGGTGGATTGTTAATCACCAGTTCAATATTCAATGAACTTCACAACGCAGGTTCAGCTTCCCAACTATTTACATTGCCGGCCGGCACGTTTGAGAAATTTTTCGCCGCCTGGTTTCTGAGCTATCTGTGCTTTACAGTTATTGCTTTCATCCTGATTGTTCTTATTCATACAATATTAGGACTCACCATTGATATTCCTGAAATCGCTGTAAATTTAAATATCACTGATATGAATCTATTTAGCCAGATTCTCAGTTATACTACCTACCATAGCATATTTCTGTTAGGAGCCGTTTATTTTCGCAAAAACAACTTCACAAAAACAGCCTTATCCATAATTCTGTTTTTATCTAGCCTTGGAATTATCTTCATTATTCTATTCTACACTCCGGGTACTGAAATTTTTAGAGGACAAATTACTGATAAAACAATCTTTGGTTTTGTTGAGGAATTTGCATGGATATTAAGAATAGTTATAAGTATAGCTATTACAGTCCTGTTTCTCTTCTTCAGCTACATCAGGCTAAAAAACAGGCAGGTGGCGTGATGGAATATTCTGAAAACCGGCCCATTTACATGCAGATTGTGGATCATTTCTGCGATCAAATTTTAAAGAAGAGCTGGAGTGCAGGAGAGCGTATTCCATCCGTTCGTGATATTGCGGTTACCATGGAGGTGAATCCCAATACCGCCATTCGTGCATTTCACTTTTTACAGGGAGAAGATGTCCTTTACAACGAACGCGGCGTCGGATATTTTGTGTCCGATCAGGCGTACGATCAAGTGGTGAAAATCAAACGGGAGCAGTTTATCCAGGAAAAACTTCCCGGATTCTATCGGGATATGAAACTGCTGGGTTTTTCAACTGCTGAACTGGATGATCTCTATCAAAAACATCACAAAAGTGATTAGAACTTTTGATTAAAGGGGTTTATTTCAGGAATCATTACCTGAACAGCCTCATAATCTGTAGCAGTATGACACTGGTTACATGTTTGAATTAAGATATTGTATCTCTCTTGAAACATTTCCCGATCCCGATTATTAATCGCCTCTTCTACTCGCTCAATTTGTGGTATCAACATTGATTCCATTAAGCTGCTGATATTAATTCCATCGTGAACAATATTGTCCTCTATAATTCCTTCAGATATCTCCTCTATTTCATGATTATATATATCAGCCAATTTCCAATTTTCAGCGTCTCCTGCAAAGTAGAGTTTTTTAGTATAACGGCTGATAAAGCTCATATGGTAGATTAATGGAATGGATTGACTCTCCACGTGACTGTCAGTTTGTTCGTTCACTTGGGTTTCTCCTCCAGTACAAGAAATTCCAATACATAAGCCCAAAGCTAACGCCAGTGTGATATTACCAACCTTTCGTTTTTCCATATATTATATTCCCTTTGATTTATCATCGTCTTTCAATCTAAAAAAGAATCTGTAATAAGAGATCTTTTAATTTCATATATATAAATGTTCATTCTATTATAATTCATCAAAGAAAAGGTTCACAGCATAAAATTCATTATGAACATTCAACACAAATCCGGAGACACTAAAGGAGAGTTTTATTTAGAAAAAGAGGGCGAGGTTAAAGCCAAAATGACCTATTCAAAACTGGGAAATACCCAAATCATCATCGACCATACGGAAGTTTCAGATGATCTTAGAGGTGAGAATGTGGGAAAGAATCTTGTGGAAACAGCTGTACAATTTGCAAGGGATCATGATCTGAAAATTCTCCCTCTTTGCCCGTTTGCCAAGGCAATGATTGAGAAGGATGAATCGATGCAGGATGTGTTGAGAGGTTGAGATTTGAGTCTTGAGTCCCCTAGGTATCAGGTTTCGCTGTCGCTCAACTTGGGTCTT